>NZ_DF968246.1:0-178 GCF_001270025.1 Streptomyces azureus
GCAGAGCGGTGAGTCAGCCTGGGGTGGAGCCGGTCCCAGGCCCGGGCCGTGGCGGTGCCATACAAACGTGTTTTGGTCACCGTCGCGGCATCGGGAGTGTTCCAGGTGGACGGGTCGCCGAAGACGAACTCGCCGCCGTGGCGGGGCGGACGGCCCCGGGTGCCCGGCTCGCGGGGCG
>NZ_DF968247.1:0-59279 GCF_001270025.1 Streptomyces azureus
TCTGTGTGGAGCTCAAGGGGAGCCAGTGGTTCCTCCAGAAGGGGAAGATGATCGCCTACTACGGCTCGATCGACTTCAACGGCGTAGGACACGGCCGGCTGGACCGTCTCGTCCGCACGTCCTTCCATTCGCCACTGCACGCGAGCGACTGGGTCGTGGCGGAGGGCTCGGGCAAGATGCTCCTCGCCGACCGGGCCTTCGACGTGAACTCGTACGACCTCGAGAACGGCAATCTGACCATTCGCTCGGGCAACCTCCTCGCTTTTCAGCCAACTCTGTCGCTGAAGCAATCAATCGTGCCGGGTTTCCTGACCCTCATCGGAACCGGAAAGTTCGTGGCCGCGTCGAACGGCCCCGTGGTGTTCATGGAACCCCCGATCCGGGTCGACCCCCAGGCCCTGGTCGGATGGGCCGACTGCCCCTCGCCCTGCCACCACTACGACCACGGGTACATGACCGGCGTAATGGGTGGTCTACGTGCACTGACGGGCCTCGGCGGGGCCTCCGGGGAGGAGCACCAGTTCGAGTTCGTCGGCGCCGGCACGGTCCTGCTCCAGTCGTCCGAGACCCTCATGACGGAGCAGGCCACGGGGGCCGTTCCGCACCAGGCCGGAGTGCCCGGCGGCGGTGCGCACAGCCCCCAGGCAGGCCAGTCCGGCGTACCGCGTCTTCCCGGACAGCTGGGGGACCTCCAGCGTCGCTTCGGGCTGTGAGCGGTAGTCTGCGGAGTGTGACATCGAACGTCTGCGCACCGATGTTCGGCGGGTGCGCGATGTCACACGAAAACCCTCACTAGTTCACCTTTCAACATTTTAGGTAGACTTCATTCATGGAGACCGAGACGGCCACCCGCTGGCTGACCGATGCGGAGCAGTGCGCTTGGCGCACCCACCTGGAGGTCAACAGGCTGTTGACGTACCAGCTCGAAAAGGACCTGCAGCCGTTCGGCCTGACAATGAACGACTACGAGATCCTGGTGAATCTCTCCGAGTCGGAGGACCAGCGGATGCGGATGAGCGACCTCGCCTCCGCCACCCTCCAGTCCAAGAGCCGCCTCTCGCACCAGATCACGCGCATGGAGAACGCGAACCTGGTCCGGCGGGAGAACTGCGAGTCCGACCGCCGGGGGCTCTACGCGGTCCTCACCGAGCACGGCATGGCGACGATGCAGAAGGTCGCGCCCCACCATGTGGCGTCCGTGCGGAGGCACTTCATCGACCTGCTGTCCCCCGAGGCCCTGACGGAGCTCGACAAGGCCCTCAAGCCCATCGCGGAGCACCTGCGCGGCGAGCGCGGACGCCCGTAACCCTGTCGTCGCGCCGGGGCCGTGCGGCCCCGGCGCGACGACAGGCCACACGTCTGCGGCATGACCCGAACGACAGGTCCTAGGCGAGCGGCAGGCGGAGTTCGAACAGGGCTCCGCCTGCGGACCCCTGACCGGCCGTGAGCGTGCCGCCGTGCCGTACGGCGACGTCCCGGGCGATGGCGAGGCCCAGCCCGGCACCGCCGTCGTCACGGCTGCGGGCGGCGTCCAGCCGTACGAACCGCTCGAAGATCCGCTCGCGGTCGGACTCGGGCACGCCGTCCCCGTCGTCCGCCACCCCGACCACGGCGAGGTCACCCTCCCGTCGCACGCTCACGGTGACGGCCGACCGGGCATGCCGCTGGGCGTTGTCGAGCAGATTGGCCAGCACCCGTCCCAACTGCCCGCGCGATCCGGCCACGTTCACCGGCTCCGCGTCCACCGTCACGCCCGTCCGCCCCTCGGCCTCCTCCCGGGCCAGCCCGGCGAGGTCGACCTTCGCATCGTTGGGCCGCTCCCCCGCGTCCAGCCGGGCGAGCAGCAGCAGGTCGGCGGCGAGCCGCTGGAGCCGTACGGTGTCCTCCACGGCCCCGTCGAGGTCCAGCAGCTCGGGATGCGCGGCGGCCACCTCCAACTGCGTGCGCAGCGAGGCGATCGGGCTCCGCAGCTCGTGGGAGGCGTCGGCGACGAAGCGCCGCTGCCGCTCCACGGAGGTCTCCAGGGCCGCGAGCGTCTCGTTCGTCGTCCGGGCGAGCCGGGCGACCTCGTCGTGCGTCTGCGGCTCCGGGACACGGCGCGCGAGGTCCTGGGAGGCGGTGATCGCGGCCATCTCGCTCCGGATGCCCTCCACCGGCCGCAGCGCCCGCCGGGTGACCAGCCAGGTCACCCCCGCGACGACGCCGAGCAGCAGCGGGAACCCGATCAGCATCACCGTCAGCGCGGTCTGCACGGCCCCGTGCTCGGCGGCCAGCGGGGCACCGGCGTAGACCTTCAGACGCCCCCGGTCGTGCGTCTCGACCTCGACGGCGGCGAACCGGTAGTCCTCCGTTTCGCCGTCGATCGTCGCGGACCCGTTCCGGAAGATGCTCTCCCCGGCTATCTCCCCGGGGTCGAGGTCCTCGTGGTCGTCGGAGTCGTCGTCATCGTCCCCGCCGGGCGCCACCGGCGGCTGCGGCTTCACCCGGTCGGAGTCGGTACCGCTGATCTTCTCCAGATTCTCGCTGGCCGCCACCAGCCGCTTCTTCTCGGCGAGGACCTGGACCGGCCCGTCGTCGCCGTCCAGCCCGGACAGCTTGTCGTACGGCGTCCCGGCGCCGAGCTGTGAGGCGACCGCCCGCGCGGAGCGCTCCGCCCGGGTGCCGGCCTCGCCCATCAGGTTGGACTTCAGAGACAGCAGGACGGCGGCCCCGGCGGCGACGAGCGCCACCGCGACCACGAGCGTGGCTCCCAGCGTGGCCCGCGCCCGGACGGACCCGAACAGCCGCCTCATGGCGACCTCTCCAGCCGGTACCCGGCGCCGCGCACGGTCCGGATCAGCCCTGCCCGCAGCTTCCGCCGCAGGGTACTGACGTACACCTCGACGATGTTGGGATCCCCGTCGTACGCGAAGTCCCACACGTGTTCGAGGATCTCGGACTTGGACACGACCTCCCCGGCCCGCAGCACGAGGTGCTCCAGCACGGAGAACTCCTTGGCGGTCAGGGCGACCTCGTCCTCCCCCAGGAACACCCGCCGGGCCGCGGTGTCCACCTTCAGATCCCCGTGCACATGCACGGGCGAGGTCCCGGCACCCACCCCGCGCCGCCGCAACAGCGCCTTGACCCGGGCGACGAGCACGACGTACGAGAAGGGCTTGGTCAGGTAGTCGTCCGCGCCGGTGTCGAGCCCCTCGGCCTCGTCGTACTCGCCGTCCTTGGCGGTGAGCATCAGGATCGGCACCTCGTGCCCGGCGGCGCGCAGGGCGGCGCAGACCCGGTAGCCGTTGAGCCCGGGCAGCATGATGTCCAGGATCACCAGGTCGTACGAGCCCTCCGATGCCTGGTGCAGGCCCTCCCGTCCGTCGTGGACGACATCCACGGCGTACCCCTCGGCCGTCAGGCCCTTGGCGAGCGACAGGGCCAGCCGCTTCTCGTCCTCCACGATCAACAGGCGCATGGGTAAAGAGTGGCAAAGCCAACCTGAAGATCCCTTCAGGGGTCTTCAGGTTCCTCTCAGCGTCGGTCAGCCAGATTGGAACACGTCGAAAACGAAATGACTCGGGAGGAATCCGCATGAAGCGCAACATCGTGATCGCCGCTGTGACCGCTGCCGCTCTGATCGGAGGCGGTACGGCCACGGCGCTCGCGACCACGGGAGACGACCAGGGCTCGGCGCGGCAGGCGGCGAACACCCGGCTGTCGGACGACGACGGCCGCGACGACCAGGACGGCGCGGACGCGCAGGACGACCGCGACGACGACCACGGCCGCGAGGACGACGCCGCGCGGGCTGCTTCCGCCGACGTGACGGCGTCCGAGGCCATCGCCTCCGCGCTGAAGCACACGCCTGGCACGGCCGTGTCCGCCGAGCTGGACGACGAGGACGACAGCGCCAAGGTGATCTGGAAGGTCGACGTCCTCTCCGGCGACAACAGCTGGCACAGCGTCCGTATCGACCCGTCCAACGGCAAGGTCCTCGGCTCGCACGCCGACGACGAGGACGACACGGCGCAGGTGCGGGCGGCGCTGAAGAGCTCTTCCGTGACGGCTGAGGAGGCCGCGAAGGCTGCCGCCGGCAAGGGCACGGTGACGTCCGTGGATCTGGACGAGGACGGCAAGAACAAGTCCTGGGAGGCCGAGACCCGCAAGTCCGGCGGAACCAAGCAGGACTGGAAGATCGACCTCGGCACGGGCAAGGTCACGGCGGACCGCGACCAGGACGACGACTCCGACGACCAGGACTGATCAGGTCCAGCCGCTTTCCTGCCGCCCCGGTGTCGCTGCTGACGCCGGGGCGTCGAGGTGCTCGGCGTTGTCGCCGGGGCCGGGTGGGTCCGCAGCCCGGCGTCGCGAGGCGCCGCCAGCGGCTGCTGAGGCCGGGGCGCTGCGCAACCCGGCGCTGCGGGGTGCCGCTGCGCCCACCCGTGCCGCCCCAAGCGGCACGACTGCCCGCAGCCAGGGCGGCCCCAGCAGCCCGCAGCGCGGCGGCCTGCGGCAGCTGAGCGGACGCGAACCCGCCTACGGCGAGAAGGGGACGTGTCGAGGGGTGTCCGCCCGCAGCGGTTGGCGCGTCAACGGACAGCCAGTCGGCGTACGACCCCATCGCGCCGTTCCGAGGACGGACACCCCCCGGCGCGGCCCCGACCCACAACCCGCGCGCAGGCGCGACACGATCCCCCACCGAAGCAGCCACAGGCCGCCGCAGGCACCCCCGCCCAACCGCCGGAGGCACCCGCACCGCCGCTCAGCCCTCCGTCAACCCCGCGACCAGTTCGTCAGCCGCACGGTACGGATCCAGCTCCCCCGCCACGATCCGCTCCGCGAGCGCCCCGAGGCGTCGATCCCCGTGCAGGTCCCCGATCCGCTCCCGCAGCGCCGTCACCGCGATCGTCTCGACCTCCCGCGCCGCACGGGCCATGCGCCGCTCCGCGAGCACACCCCGCTCCTCCATCCAGGCCCGATGCTTCTCCAGGGCCTCGACGACCTCGTCCATGCCCTCCCCACGCGCGGCGACCGTCTTCACGATGGGCGGGCGCCAGTCCCCGGGGGCACGGGCCTCCCCCAGCCCGAGCATGTGGTTCAGCTCGCGAGCCGTCGCATCCGCCCCGTCGCGGTCGGCCTTGTTCACGACGTACACGTCACCGATCTCCAGGATCCCGGCCTTGGCCGCCTGGATCCCGTCGCCCATCCCCGGCGCGAGCAGCACGACGGACGTGTCCGCCTGCGAGGCGATCTCCACCTCGGACTGCCCCACACCCACCGTCTCGACGAGGATCACGTCACACCCCGCCGCGTCCAGTACCCGGATGGCCTGCGGCGCGGCCCACGCGAGGCCGCCCAGGTGCCCGCGCGTCGCCATGGACCGGATGTACACACCCGGGTCCGACGCGTGCTCCGACATCCGCACCCGGTCCCCGAGCAGCGCACCCCCGGAGAACGGGGACGACGGGTCGACGGCCAGCACGCCGACCCGCTTGTCCTGCTTGCGGTACGCGGTCACCAGCGCCGACGTCGACGTGGACTTGCCGACCCCCGGCGACCCGGTCAGCCCGACCACGTACGCGTTGCCCGCCAACGGCGCGAGCGCCGCCATGACCTCCCTGAGCTGCGGGGACGCCCCCTCCACCAGGGAGATCAGCCGGGCCACGGCCCGCGGCCGGCCCTCCCTGGCCTGGGCGACCAGCGTGGAGACGTCCTGCATCACAGCTCCGTTCAGACGAGGGAGGTCCAAAAACCGGGTGCTCAGGCCTTCGGTACCCGCACGATCAGCGCGTCACCCTGACCACCGCCACCGCACAGCGCGGCCGCGCCCACGCCACCGCCGCGCCGCTTCAGCTCCAGCGCGAGGTGCAGCACGAGCCGCGCACCGGACATCCCGATCGGGTGACCCAGGGCAATGGCACCGCCGTTGACGTTCACCTTTTCGGAGGACACCCCGAGGTCCTTCATCGACTGCACGGCGACCGCCGCGAACGCCTCGTTGATCTCGATGAGGTCGAGGTCCGAGACCTCCAGTCCCTCCTTCTTGAGCGCGTGCAGGATCGCGTTGGACGGCTGGGACTGGAGCGAGTTGTCCGGCCCGGCCACGTTCCCGTGCGCCCCGATCTCGGCGATCCACTCCAGGCCGAGCTCCTGCGCCTTGGCCTTGCTCATCACCACGACGGCGGCGGCGCCGTCGGAGATCTGCGACGCCGAACCGGCCGTGATCGTGCCGTCCTTGGCGAAGGCGGGACGCAGCTTCCCGAGGGACTCCGCGGTGGTGTCGCCCCGGATTCCCTCGTCCTTGCTGAACAGCACCGGGTCGCCCTTGCGCTGCGGGATCTCCACCGGCGTGATCTCGGCCTCGAACAGGCCGTTCTTCTGCGCGGCGGCGGCCCGCTGGTGCGACAGCGCGGCGATCTCGTCCTGCTCGGCGCGGCCGATGCCGAGGCGCGTGTTGTGCCTCTCCGTCGACTCGCCCATGGCGACACCGTCGAAGGAGTCGGTCAGCCCGTCGTGGGCCATGGCGTCGAGCATCTGGACGGCGCCGTACTTGAAGCCCTCGCGGGACTTCGGCAGCAGGTGCGGGGCGTTGGTCATGGACTCCTGGCCGCCGGCGACGACCACGTCGAACTCACCCGCGCGGATCAGCTGGTCGGCGAGCGCGATGGCGTCGAGGCCCGACAGACACACCTTGTTGATGGTCAGCGCGGGCACATTCATCGGGATACCCGCCTTGACGGCGGCCTGGCGCGCCGGGATCTGCCCCGCCCCGGCCTGGAGCACCTGCCCCATGATCACGTACTGCACCTGGTCGCCACCGATCCCCGCACGGTCGAGGGCGGCCTTGATCGCGAAGCCGCCGAGGTCGGCTCCGGAGAAGGACTTCAGCGAACCGAGCAACCGCCCCATCGGAGTACGGGCGCCCGCGACGATCACAGACGTGGAGCCGTTGGCCCCGGACGTTCCAGACGTTCCAGAAGACATGAGCTGCGATCCCCTTACCGGCTGCACAGCCGAGGAGTGAACGAGGGTTTACTTCGAATGTACTGACCAGTACTCCACCGCGTCATCGGGCTGTCGGTGTGATCGCGCGCACGTTGCGTAACCACCTCCGGAGCGCTGCACTGAATCCATGCTGACGCGAATCGACCACATCGGGATCGCCTGTTTCGACCTCGACAAGACCGTCGAGTTCTACCGTGCCACCTACGGCTTCGAGGTGTTCCACTCCGAGGTCAACGAGGAGCAGGGCGTGCGCGAGGCCATGCTCAAGATCAACGATACGTCCGACGGCGGCGCCTCGTACCTCCAGCTCCTGGAGCCGACCCGCGAGGACTCCACCGTCGCGAAGTGGCTGGCGAAGAACGGGGAGGGCGTCCACCACATCGCTTTCGGCACGGCGGACGTGGACGCCGAGGCCGCGGACATCAAGGACAAGGGCGTACGCGTGCTCTACGAAGAGCCGCGGCGCGGTTCCATGGGGTCACGGATCACCTTCCTGCACCCCAAGGACTGCCATGGCGTACTGACAGAACTGGTCACTTCGGCGGCCGTTGAGTCACCTGAGCACTGACCCTCGTACATAGGGGCCGGTAGGGTTGGGGGCGGTCGCCGCTCAGCCAGGGTGACCGCGGTCCCGCCGTGCGACGGCAGGACCACCGGGGTCCGGGTTTCGGGGGACGAGCGTCGGGGCAGCAGCCTCTGCTCCGCCGATGATCTGACACCATTCCCCGGGGGCCCCGTCCGGCGGATGGACGGAGCTCGTTTGGAGAGAGTTGCGACCAGGGGACGGATGGGACCGCGCAGTGCGGGGCTACGAGAGCCAGGAGCGAGAGCCGGCGGCTGACGTCGACCACCTCTCTCGGTTCGAAGCCGAGATGAAGCGGCTGAAGACCGAGCGGGAAAAGGCGATCCAGCACGCCGAGGACCTCGGCTACCAGGTCGAGGTGCTGCGCGCCAAGCTGCACGAGGCGCGGCGCACCATCATGTCCCGGCCCTCCTTCGACGGCGGCGACATCGGCTGGCAGGCCGAGCAGTTGCTGCGCAACGCGCAGATGCAGGCCGACCAGATCCGCGCGGACGCCGACCGGGAGCTGAGCGAGGCCCGGGCCCAGACCCAGCGGATCCTCCAGGAGCACGCCGAGCAGGCGGCCCGGCTCCAGGCGGAGCTGCACCAGGAGGCGGTGACCCGGCGCCAGCAGCTGGACCAGGAGCTGGCCGAGCGCCGCCAGACGGTCGAGTCGCACGTCAACGAGAACGTGGCGTGGGCGGAGCAGCTGCGGGCCCGCACCGAGCAGCAGGCCCGCCGGCTGCTGGACGAGTCCCGCGCCGAGGCCGAGCAGGCCCTGGCGACCGCCCGCGCCGAGGCCGAGCGGCTGACGACCGAGGCCCGGCAGCGGCTGACGGGCGCAGCCGAGGAGGCCCGGGCCGAGGCCGAGCAGATCCTGCGGCGTGCCCGCACGGACGCCGAGCGGCTGCTCAACGCCGCCTCGACGCAGGCCCAGGAGGCCACCGACCACGCCGAACAGCTGCGGACGTCCACGGCCACGGAGTCGGAGTCCGCGCGCCGCCAGGCCCAGGAGCTGAGCAAGGCCGCCGAGCAGCGGATGGCCGAGGCCGAGGAGGCGCTGCGCAAGGCGCAGGCCGAGTCGGAGAAGCTGGTCGCCGAGGCCAAGGAGGCCGCCGCCAAGGCCCTGGCGAGCGCGGAGTCCGCGAACGAGACGCGCACGCGCACCGCCAAGGAGCAGGTCGCCCGGCTGGTCGAGGAGGCCACAAAGGAGGCCGAGAACACCAAGTCCGAGGCCGAGCAGCTCGTCGCCGACGCCCGCGCCGAGGCGGAGAAGATCGTCGCGGAGGCCTCCGAGAAGGCCCGCACGCTCACCGCCGAGGAGACGGCGACCCAGCTGTCCAAGGCGGCCAAGACCGCCGAGGACGTGCTCAACAAGGCGTCGGAGGACGCCAAGAAGACCACCAAGGCCGCGGCCGAGGAGGCCGAGCGGATCCGCAGGGAGGCCGAGGCCGAGGCGGACCGGCTGCGCGCCGAGGCGCATGACATCGCCGAGCAGCTCAAGGGCGCGGCGAAGGACGACACCAAGGAGTACCGCGCCAAGACGGTCGAGCTCCAGGAGGAGGCCCGCCGCCTGCGCGGCGAGGCCGAGCAGCTCCGGGCCGACGCGGTCGACGAGGGCGAGAAGATCCGCGCCGAGGCCCGCAAGGAGGCCGTGGCGCAGATCGAGGAGGCGGCGAGGTCCGCCGAGGAGCTGCTCGCCAAGGCGAAGGCGGACGCGGACGAGCTGCGTACGACGGCCCAGACGGACAGCGAGAAGGTCCGCACCGAGGCCATCGAGCGGGCGACGACCCTGCGCCGGCAGGCCGAGGAGACCCTTCAGCGCACCCGGCAGGAGGCCGAGCGGCACCGCGAGGAGGTCGTCGAGCAGGCCGAGGCCCTCAAGGCGGACGCCGAGCGTGCGGCGCGGGAGCTGCACGAGGAGACCGACCGGGCCGTAGAGGCCCGCCGCACGGAGGCCGCCCAGGAGCTGACGCGGCTCCAGACGGAGGCGGAGGAGCGGCTCACCGCCGCCGAGCTGGCGCTGTCCGACGCCCGGGAGGAGGCCGCGCGGATCCGCCGCGAGGCCGCCGAGGAGAACGAGCGGCTGCGCGCCGAGGCCGCCGAGCGGATCCGGGCGCTCCAGCAGCAGGCCGAGGCCGAGGCCGAACGGCTGCGCGACGAGGCCGCGTCCGACGCGTCGGACGCGCGTGCCGAGGGCGAGGCCGTCGCCGTACGTCTGCGGTCGGAGGCCGCGAGCGAGGCCGAGCGGCTGAAGTCGGAGGCGCAGGAGAGCGCCGACCGGGTGCGCGCGGAGGCGCAGGCCGCCGCCGAGCGGCTGGCCGTGGAGGCGTCCGAGACGCTGGCCGCCGCCCAGGAGGAGGCCAACCGGCGCCGCCGCGAGGCCGATGAGGTCCTCGGCTCCGCCCGGCAGGAGGCCGACCAGGAGCGCGAGCGGGCCCGCGAGCAGAGCGAGGAGCTGCTGGCTTCCGCGCGCAAGCGCGTGGAGGAGGCGCAGACCGAGGCCGTACGGCTGGTCGAGGAGGCCGACCGGCGTGCCACGGAGATGGTGTCGGCGGCCGAGCAGCACGCGCAGCAGGTCCGGGACTCCGTCGCGGGGCTGCACGAGCAGGCCCAGGACGAGATCGCCGGGCTGCGCAGTGCCGCCGAGCACGTGGCGGACCGTACGCGGCGCGAGGCGCAGGAGGAGGCGGACCGGGTCCGCTCCGACGCCTACGCCGAGCGGGAGCGGGCGAGCGAGGACGCCGGCCGGCTGCGGCGCGAGGCGCACGAGGAGTCCGAGGCCGCCAAGGCGCTCGCCGAGCGGACGATGTCCGAGGCGATCGCGGAGGCGGAGCGGATCCGCGCGGACGTCGCCGAGCACGCCCAGCGGGTGCGCACGGAGGCGTCGGACACCATCGCGGAGGCCGAGCAGAGCGCCTCGCGTACCCGGGCGGACGCCCGCGAGGACGCCAACCGCATCCGCTCGGACGCGGCGACGCAGGCGGACACGCTCATCACCGAGGCGCGCAACGAGGCGGAGCGACTCACGACCGAGACGGTCCAGGAGACGGACCGGCTGCGGATGGAGACGGTCGCCGAGGCGGAGCGGGTCCGTACGGAAGCCATCGCCGAGGCCGAGCGCGTCCGTTCCGAGGCGGTCACGGAGGCCGAGCGGGTGCGGGCCGAGTCGGTCGCCAAGGCCGACCAGCTGGTCGGGGAGGCCACCGCCGAGGCGGAGCGGCTGCGGGCCGAGGCCGCCGAGACGGTCGGCTCGGCGCAGCAGCACGCCGAGCGGGTCCGCAGCGAGGCCCAGCGCGTCAAGGCCGACGCCGAGGCGGAGGCGGAGCGGCTCGTCAACTCCGCGCGCGAGGAGGCCGACCGCACGCTGGACGCGGCCCGCAAGGACGCCAACAAGCGGCGCTCCGAGGCGGCCGAGCAGGTCGACAAGCTCATCACCGAGACCACGGCGGAGGCCGACAAGCTTCTCACCGAGGCGCAGCAGCAGGCGCACAAGACCACCGCGGAGGCCGAGTCGCAGGCCGACACGATGGTGGGCGCGGCCCGCAAGGAGGCCGACCGGCTCGTTTCCGAGGCGACGGTCGAGGGCAACTCGCTGGTGGAGAAGGCCCGTACGGACGCGGACGAGCTGCTGGTCGGCGCGCGCCGGGACGCCACGCAGATCAGGGAGCGTGCCGAGGAGCTGCGCGAGCGCATCACGGCGGAGATCGAGGAGCTGCACGAGCGGGCCCGCCGGGAGTCGGCAGAGACGATGAAGTCGGCGGGCGACCGCTGCGACGCGCTCGTCAAGGCCGCGGAGGAGCAGCTCGCGAAGGCGCAGGCGCAGGCCAAGGAGATCGTCTCGGAGGCCAACTCCGAGGCGGGCAAGGTGCGTATCGCCGCGGTGAAGAAGGCCGAGGGTCTGCTCAAGGAGGCCGAGCAGAAGAAGGCCACGCTGGTCCGGGAGGCCGAGGAGCTCAAGGCCGAGGCGATCCGCGAGGCCAAGCGCACGGTCGAGGAGGGCAAGCGCGAGCTGGAGGTCCTGGTCCGCCGCCGCGAGGACATCAACGCCGAGATCTCCCGTGTCCAGGACGTCCTGGAGGCGCTGGAATCCTTCGAGGCCCCGTCCCCGGCCAAGGACAACGGAGTCAAGGCAGGCGCAACAGTCGGCGCACCCCGTTCGGGTGGCAAGTCCTCGGAAAGCTAGCGAACCGGGGCGAAACGGGTGTGTGCTGGGGCCTTTGACCGAGTCTTTGCAAGCAGTCCTGCGGTCAGCCACCCAAAAGGGGTCTCATTTTGCAGACCAAACGCGCATCCGCTCGATGACACACCGTTTCGGCCCCTAGGATTCCACCTATCACCTCACCGGTCTCATTCGACAGGAACCCCATGAGCGACACTTCCCCCTACGGCTTCGAGCTTGTGCGGCGTGGGTACGACCGCGCTCAGGTGGACGAACGTATCTCCAAGCTCGTCTCCGACCGTGACAGCGCTCTCGCCCGCATCACCGCTCTGGAAAAGCGCATCGAGGAGCTCCACCTCGAGACGCAGAACGCCCAGGCCCAGATCAGCGACGCCGAGCCGTCGTACGCGGGCCTCGGCGCGCGCGTGGAGAAGATCCTCCGCCTCGCCGAGGAAGAGGCGAAGGACCTGCGCGAGGAGGCGCGGCGCGCGGCCGAGCAGCACCGCGAGCTCGCCGAGTCGGCGGCCCAGCAGGTGCGCAACGACGCCGAGTCGTACTCGGCGGAGCGCAAGGCCAAGGCCGAGGACGAGGGCCTGCGGATCGTCGAGAAGGCCAAGAGCGACGCCGCCCAGCTGCGTTCCGAGGCGCAGAAGGACGCGCAGTCCAAGCGCGAGGAGGCGGACGCCCTCTTCGAGGAGACCCGCGCCAAGGCCGCGCAGGCCGCCGCCGACTTCGAGACGAACCTCGCCAAGCGCCGCGAGCAGTCCGAGCGCGACCTGGCGTCCCGTCAGGCCAAGGCCGAGAAGCGCCTGGCCGAGATCGAGCACCGCGCCGAGCAGCTCCGCCTGGAGGCGGAGAAGCTGCGCACGGACGCCGAGCGCCGCGCCCGCCAGACGGTGGAGACTGCCCAGCGTCAGGCCGAGGACATCGTGGCCGACGCCAACGCCAAGGCCGACCGCATCCGTTCGGAATCCGAGCGCGAGCTCGCGGCCCTCACCAACCGCCGCGACAGCATCAACGCCCAGCTGACGAACGTCCGCGAGATGCTCGCGACGCTCACGGGCGCCGCGGTGGCCGCCGCCGGCACGCCGGCCGAGGACGAGCCGATCTCCCGCGGGGTCCCGGCCCAGCAGTCCCGGTAACACCGGGGCATACGGAGTCTGAACCTCCGCAAAGCCCTCTGCCGCTCGGGTGGCAGAGGGCTTTCTCCCGTTCTAGCGTGGCGGGCATGATTGAGCTCGAGGGGCTGACCAAGCGTTACGGCGAGAAGGTGGCGGTCAACAACCTGTCCTTCACCGTCAGACCAGGCATCGTCACCGGCTTTCTCGGGCCCAACGGCGCGGGCAAGTCCACGACCATGCGGATGATCCTGGGTCTCGACCACCCGACCGCCGGCGACGTCCGTATCGACGGCAAGCACTACCAGCAGCTGAAGGACCCGCTGACGTACATCGGCGCCCTGCTGGAGGCCAAGGCCTGGCACGGCGGGCGCAGCGCCTACAACCACCTGCTGTGCCTGGCGCAGAGCAACGGCATTCCGCGCAGCCGGGTGCGGGAGGTGCTGGACACGGTCGGGCTGACGGCGGTCGCGAAGAAGAAGACCAAGGGCTTCTCGATGGGCATGGGGCAGCGGCTCGGCATCGCGGCCGCGCTGCTCGGCGATCCGCGGATCCTGATGTTCGACGAGCCGGTCAACGGCCTCGACCCCGAGGGCATCCACTGGATCCGCACCCTGATGAAGTCCCTGGCGGCGCAGGGCCGGACCGTGTTCGTCTCCTCCCATCTGATGAGCGAGATGGCGCTGACGGCCGACCACCTCGTCGTGATCGGGCAGGGGCGGCTGCTCGCGGACACCTCCATGGCCGACTTCATCGCGCGCAACTCACGGTCGTACGTCCGGGTCCGCAGCCCGCAGCGGGAGCGGCTGCTCGACGTGCTGCACCAGGCCGGGATCGTCGCCGTCGAGAGCGGTGAGGGGGTGCTGGAGGTGGACGGCGGCAAGGCCGAGCACGTCGGCGAGCTGGCGGCGCAGCACGGGATCACGTTGCACGAGCTGAGCCCGCAACAGGCGTCGCTGGAGGAGGCGTTCATGCGGCTGACCGCGGAGTCGGTGGAGTACCACGCGCACAGCGAGACGAGTCCCGAGCCTTCAGGGCAGCAGTGGGGCGACGGCTGGAAGAGGGGCTGAACATGGCGACGACGCAGATCGTACGGTCGGAGTGGACGAAGATCCGGTCGGTGGCGTCCACGGTGTGGACCCTCTCGCTGGTGGTGGTCGTGACGGTCGCCCTCGGCATGCTGATCTCGGCCCTGTCCAAGAACGAGTTCGACTCCATGGGCGCGCAGCAGCGGGCGGAGTTCGACCCGACGTTCATCAGCTTCGCGGGGATGAGCCTCGGGCAGCTCGCGATGATCGTGTTCGGGGTGCTGGTGGTGTCGAACGAGTACAGCACCGGCATGATCCGCAGCTCGCTGGCCGCCGTGCCGCAGCGCGGATCCTTCCTGTTCAGCAAGATCGCGGTCGCCAGTGCGCTCGCCCTCCTGGTCGGGCTCGTCACCAGCTTCGCCGCCTTCTTCCTGGGGCAGGCGATGCTGGGTGAGCACCGGGCGGAGATCGGCGACCCGGGGGTGCTGCGCGCGGTGTTCGGCGGCGGCCTCTACATGGCGCTGATCGCGATGTTCTCCATGGGCGTCGCCGCGATGCTGCGCTCGCCGATGCTGTCGCTGGGCATCCTGATGCCGTTCTTCTTCCTGATCTCCAGCATCCTGGGCAATGTCGACGCGACGAAGAAGGTCGGCCGGTTTCTGCCCGACCAGGCCGGCAGCAAGATCATGCAGGTGGTCACGCCCATCGACGACGACACCCCGTACGGTCCGTGGGGCGGCCTCGGGATCATGGGGTTGTGGGTGCTCGCGGCACTGATCGGCGGGTACGTGCTGCTGAAGAAGCGCGACGCCTAGGAGGGGCCGCCGGGGCGGGTCGCGCTCCACCCTTTACTTTCATTTGGGCGGAACCGTCAGCGCCTCGATATCCTCCTAACCCTTACGGGGGCGTGTGCCCCGCTGTCCTGAACCTTGCGATGGGTGCGGAGCATGATCGAAGCAGTCGGCCTGACCAAGCGCTACGGCGACAAGACCGCTGTGTACAACCTTTCCTTTCAGGTGCGGCCGGGAGCGGTCACCGGCTTCCTCGGGCCGAACGGCTCGGGCAAGTCGACGACGATGCGGATGATCCTCGGCCTGGACAACCCGACGGCCGGGCATGTGACGATCGGCGGCCACCCGTACCGCAAGCTGCCCAACGCCCCCCGCCAGGTCGGTGCCCTCCTGGACGCCAAGGCCGTGCACGGCGGCCGGGCCGCCCGCAACCATCTGCTGTGCCTGGCCCAGCTGTCCGGTATCCCGGCCAAGCGAGTGGACGAGGTGCTCGGGGTCGTCGGCCTCCAGGACGTGGCCAAGAAGCGCTCCAAGGGCTTCTCCCTCGGCATGGGGCAACGGCTCGGCATCGCCGCCGCGCTGCTGGGCGACCCGCAGGTGCTGCTGTTCGACGAGCCGGTCAACGGCCTCGACCCCGAGGGCATCCTCTGGGTGCGCAACCTGATGAAGGCGCTCGCGGCGGAGGGCCGTACGGTCTTCGTCTCCTCCCACCTGATGAGCGAGATGGCGCTCACCGCCGACCACCTCATCGTCATCGGACGCGGACAGCTGCTCGCCGACATGAGTGTCACGGCTTTCATCTCGGCCAACTCCGCGGACTTCGCGCGCGTGCGGACGCCCGACACCGAGCCGCAGCAGCGCGAGAAGCTGTCGGCCGCGCTCACCGAGTCGGGCGGGCACGTGCTGCCCGAGCAGGACGGCGCGCTGCGCGTGACCGGGCTGCCGCTCCCCCGCATCAGCGACATCGCGCACGACCACGACGTCCGGCTGTGGGAGCTGTCGCCGCACCAGGCCTCGCTGGAGGAGGCGTACATGCGGATGACGCAGGGCGCGGTCGACTACCGCTCGACCATCGACCAGAAGGAAGGGCTCCAGCAGCCGCTGCCGCCCGGGGCGCAGCCCCCGATGCCGGTGCCCGGACAGGGCCAGCCCGACTGGTACGCCCCGCCGCCGCCCCAGCAGGGCGGGCAGCCGTTCACGATGGCGCCGCAGGGCGCGCCGGGCCAGGCACCGGCGGGCCCGTACGGCGCACCGGGGGCCCCGGGAGCGCCCGGGACCGCTGCGATCACCCCTGTCGCCTCCGGCGCGGGAACGCCCAACCCCTACGCCCAGCCGGCAGGTCAGCCGCCGCAGACGCCCGCGCAGGGCGCACCGCAGGCGCCGCAGATGCCCGCGCAGCCGGCGGGCCAGGCACCTCAGGCCCCGGCCGTGCCCGCCGCGCCCGCGCCCGCCCCGACCTCCGACCTGACCAAGCCCGAGGACCCCCGATGAGCAGCCCCCAGCCCCAGATGCCGCCGGCCGCACCCACCTGGGAGGCGGCGCCCGGTTCTTCGTACCCCGGCTACACCTCGCCGATCCCGGTCGTGCGGACGCACCTCGGGCATGCCATCGCCTCCGAGTGGACGAAGATCAGATCGGTGCGCTCCACGATGTGGACGCTCGGCGTGTTCGTCCTGCTCGTCATCGGCATCGGCACGCTGACCGGCGTGGTGGTGGCGAACTCCGATCCGGCCCTGTCCGGCGAGAGCCCGCTCGGCCTGGGCTTCTTCGGGCTGCTGCTCGGCAGCATGTGCATCATCACGCTGGGCGTGCTGACCACGGCCTCGGAGTACGGCACGGGCATGGTCCGCACGACGATGGTCGCGTGCCCGAGCCGGGGCCGGGTGCTGGCGGCGAAGGGCATCGTGTTCTTCCTGGTCGCGTTCGTGGTGACGCTGGTGTCCGCGTCCCTCGTCGCGTTCCTGCACGTGGCGATGCTGGAGGGCCAGGGCGCCAAGGCCCCGTCCGGCGGGGAGTGGCTGAGGGGCACGGTCGGCATCGCGGCGTACATCGCGCTGCTGGGCCTGCTCTCGCTCGCCGTCGGCTCGATCATCCGGCACTCGGCCGGCGCCATCACCATCATGATCGGTACCGTGCTCGCCCCGCTGGTCATCGCGCTGTTCATGTTCTCGGAGTCGCTGCGGGACGTCCGCGACGCGCTGTTCGAGTACTCGATCCCGAACCAGCTGAGTGTCTTCTACTCCAACTCCCTGAGCCAGTCCGGCCCGTCCGGCTGGGACCCGCTGTGGATCATCCTCGGCGCGACGGCCGTCGCGTTCGCCGCCGCCTTCGCGCTGCTGGAGAAGCGGGACGTGTAGCCATCGGCCGTGAACGGCCTAGAACCTCGGCGCGTTTCGGGACCGCCGCACCCCGGGGGTGCGGCGGTCCCGCGCGTTCCAGCAGGCCTTGTGCCAGTGCCGGCGGTCGTCGACGCCCGTGTGCTCGGACCAGGCCACCACGTGCGGCACCCCGTCCGGGATCAGCTGGTCGCAGCCGGGGCAGCGGTACGCCTTGCCCTGCGCGCTCGCGCCGGCCACGTGCCGCACGCTCCAGTTCTCGCCCTGCCAGTTCTCCGAGGACTGCCAACCGCCGTAACGGCCGGGGCTGTCGGCCTCGGCGCTCCGGCCGGACGAAGCGGCGCCCTTGGCTCGGTTGCGACGCGGGGACACGGGACACCTCTCGGGGCTATACAGGACACGTGGCGTACCCAGCCTACGCGGCGCGGACGGGGGTACACGTACGCCATCCAATCGCCACAAGTCCCTCGCCGGGCAAGGCGCGCCCCCGCCGGGCCTCTCCCCGGGCTCCGCGCGGAACGCCCCCATTCTGCAGACAATCCGCAAAATACCCCTACCGGCCGTGTCCTCGGCACGTGTCAGACGGTTATGCCCTGTAGGGGAGCTCCGTGTCGGAGCCAAGGAAGCAGGAAAGCAATGCGCGTTGGAAGTTTCGTGTTGGCGGCCCAGTTCCCCGGTCAGGGCGAGGGAGAGGCGCTGCACCGCGCGGTCCGCTCGGCCGAGGCCGCCGAGGAGGCCGGGCTCGACACGGTCTGGCTGGCCGAGCACCACTTCGTGCCGTACGGCACGTGCCCGTCGGCCGTCACCCTGGCCGCTTTACTGCTCGGCCGCACCCGCCGTATCCGGGTCGGTACGGCGGTCAGCGTCCTGCCAACCACCCACCCCGTGGCCCTCGGCGAACAGGCGGCGCTGCTGCACCACACGAGCGACGGCCGTTTCACACTCGGTGTCGGGCGCGGCGGCCCGTGGGTCGACCTGGAGGTGTTCGGTGCGGGCCTGGACGCGTACGAGAAGGGCTTCCCGGAGTCCCTGGACGTCCTGGTGCGCTGGCTGCGGGACGCGTCCGTGGCGGCCGACGGAGAGCGCTTCCGCTTCCGTGAAGTCCCGGTGGTTCCCCGGCCGTCGGAGGCCCTGACCGAGGTCGAGGGGCCCGAGCTCGTCGTCGCCTGCACGTCGCCGGCGAGTGTGCGGCTGGCGGCCGAGCGCGGCCTTGCGATGCTGCTCGGGATGCACGTCGGGGACGAGGAGAAGGCCGAGATGGTCGCCCTGTGGCGGCAGCACGCGCGGGCGTGCGGCCGGCCGGCCGAGGAGATCCTGGGCGCGTCCCATGTGTCGGCGGGCGTCTGCCAGATCGCGGACCGGCGGGTCGACGCGGCGGAGACGCTGATCAAGGCGATGCCGGGCTGGCTGAAGCAGGGCCTGGAGGCGCATGTCACGGTCGACGGGCGCACGCGCCGGATGCGCGACCCGCTGGCGTACACCGAACTGCTCTGCGGGCTGCACCCGGTGGGCACACCACGGCTGTGCGCCGACCGGCTGGCGGCGACCAGCGAGCGGACCGGCATCTCCCGCTTCGCCCTGCTCGTCGAGGGCTCCGGGGACCTGGCGGCGACGGAGGAGAACGTACGGCGGCTGGGGGCCGAGGTGCTCCCCCAACTCGCCTGAAGGCACGGTGGGTTCCTGGGGCTTGCCGCTCCGGTACAAAACTGCACCTCCCGCGTACGGAGCGGCAAGCAAACGGCGCCGCGTCAGCAGTCCCGGAACTCGGGTGACTGGTTGAGCACCTGGCTGCGGACCGACGTGAAGCGGCCCAGCGTCTCGTCGACCGAGGAGTCAAGCGGGAACACCGCCACCCGGTGGCAGTTCTGGAAGGCCAGTCGCACACCGAAGTGCCGTTGCAGCGCGCCGCGTATCGCGTCACTCGCAAGCGCACGCAGCAACTGACCGCGTGCCTGCTCGTCCGGCGGAGGCGTCTGGTTGTCGGCGAACGCACCGCCGTCCACCTTCAGCTGGACCACCAGGGAGCTGATCATCTCCCACGCGTAGGGCAGGGAGGTCCGGACGCAGTCGACGAATTCCACTTCGTCGACCTCGCCTCGCTCGGCCTGTTCGAGTAGGGCCGGTGAGACGTCGAGCGACATGAGTTCTCCTCTCGCACCCCCGCCCGACGGGCAGGGGTTGCCGGACAGATAAGGAAGTTCGCGATACCGGACACGCTGCGTACACGCATCGCGACCTCCCGTTCATACCGTAAGCAACCGGCGGTGACGGCACCAGGAGAATGCGCAGATGAGGCACTCACAATGACCACACCCTGCACACAATCGGCCAATACCGAACACGCGTTTTCCAGGGCGAATCGCGTCGACAGGTGCCTGTCGAGTAGCGTTGCCGACCATGCGTCTCGTCATTGCCCGCTGCTCCGTGGACTACGCCGGGCGGCTCACCGCCCACCTCCCCTCGGCCCCGCGCCTGATCCTGGTGAAGGCGGACGGCAGCGTCTCGATCCACGCCGACGACCGGGCCTACAAGCCCCTGAACTGGATGTCGCCGCCCTGCACGCTGAAGGAGGGCACCGGCGAGGACGAGGGCGTCTGGACCGTCATCAACAAGGCGGGCGAGAAGCTCATCATCACGATGGAGGAAGTCCTCCACGACTCCTCGCACGAACTGGGCGTCGATCCCGGCCTGATCAAGGACGGCGTGGAAGCACACCTCCAGGAGCTGCTCGCCGACCGCATCGAGACACTCGGCGACGGCTACACCCTGATCCGCCGTGAGTACCCGACGGCCATCGGGCCGGTCGACATCCTGTGCCGGGACGCCGACGGCAAGACCGTCGCGGTGGAGATCAAGCGGCGCGGTGAGATCGACGGCGTGGAGCAGCTGACGCGCTATCTGGAGCTGCTGAACCGCGATCCCCATCTCGCCCCCGTCCGCGGCATCTTCGCCGCGCAGGAGATCAAGCCCCAGGCCCGCGTCCTCGCGACCGACCGCGGCATCGGCTGCCAGGTCCTCGACTACGACGCGCTGCGGGGCATCGAGGACGACAAGCTGCGGCTGTTCTGACACGCCGCACGTACACGACGAAAAGGGCCGGGTCCGAGGAACGGACCCGGCCCTGCTGCGTGTAGGGCTGTCAGATCACCGACTCCGAGCTGCTCGGCGTCCCTTCACCGCTCTGCGGCGCGCTCACGGTGGTGCTCGGCGCCGGGCCGCTGGCCGAGTCCGAGGTGGACGGCTGCGAGGTCGGAGGCTGGGACGTCGGCGGCTGAGAGGTCGGCGGCTGAGAGGTGGGCGGCTGGGAGGTCGGCGGCTTGGATGTCGTCGGCGGCCTCGACGTCGTGGGGGGCTTGGACGTCGTCGGCGGCCTCGACGTGGTCGGCGGCTTCGAGGTCGTGGGCGGCTTCGACGTCGACCCGGGGTCGCTGGGGTCCGGGGAACCGCTGGGATCGCCCGTCGGCGTCGGATCGTCCGAGGTGCCCGGCGTGCCGTCCGGGCCCGGGTCGGTCGGGCGGCTCGTCGCCGCGCCCGGGTCGCCGTCGCTGTCGCTGTCGTTCGCCGGCCGGTCGGCGCCCAGGCTGCCGTCGTTGATGCCCTGGCTGGCGGACGGGTTGACGCCGACCCGGTCGGACGGCGGGTTGTTCGGGTCGTTGTCGGAGGTGGCGCCGAGCGTCACCACCGTGCCGAGGACGGCGACGAGCAGGGCACCGGCGCCGGAGGCCACGAGGTTGCGCCGGGCCAGGCCCTTGAGGCCGCCCCGGGCCTTGGCGGAGGGAGCGGGCGAACTGTGGTGGGTGACCAGGGCCGGCGAAGGGGGCTGCTGGAGGGTCGGGAAGGCCGCCGGAACACCACCGGCCGGGGACTCCGACTCCTCGTACCGGGCGTCAGGGACCTCCTCACCCGCGGTCGGCCCGAGTCCGATCGGGGTGCCCGAGCGGTCGGCGACCAGGACGAGGGCACGGCGGCCGGCGACGGTGCCGCGCTTGTCGGAGAGGGCGCCGCGCAGGCCGATGGAGGCCTCCAGTTCGGCGCGCGCCCGGTCGAGCTGCCCGCCGCACAGGGCGAGGATGCCGAGCTCGTGGTGGAAGTACGCCTCTTCGGCGACGTCCCCGGCGAGCCGGGCGGCCTCGGCGCCGGTGCGCAGGACGCGTTCCCAGGCGCTCCAGTGCAGTCCGGCGGCGAACGCGGGTGCGGCGGTGCGCGCCAGGTGCACGGCCGGGCTCTCCTCGCCCTCGGCGGGCGGGCTGGTGAGCGGCCCGAGCACGGCCAGGGCGGCCAGGAGCGCGTCGGCTTCGGCGCACACGCGCTCCGGGGTTACCGAGGGGTGCCCCGCCCACCAGGAGTAGTGCTGGGCGGCGCTGCGGGCGCCGGCCTCGGCCTCGTCCGCGTATCCGGCGGCCTCCAGCTGGGTCAGGACACCGGCGGCGAGCCGGTAGCGGGAGCCGACCGGGGAGACCAGGCCGCAGGCGGCCAGTTCGCCGAGCGCGGCGTCCGCGTGGGTGTCGCCGACCAGGGCGGGCAGATGCGCCTGGTGCGGCACCTCGCCGCCGAGCGCGACGGCGAACCGCAGGGTGGCGCGCGCGGAGGCGCTCAGCCGGGAGGCGAGCAGCGGCGCGGGGGCGGCGGCCTCGCCGAGCGAGGGCAGCGGTACGTCGTCGCCGTCGGCGGCCTCGTACGCGTCGGCCGGGGGCGCGTCCTCGAAGACGCCGAACTCGTCGACGGCACTCGTTCCGGCGCGCAGCCGGTCGCGCTGCCGCAGCAGGGCACCGGCCTGGACGAAGCGCAGCGGCAGGCCCTCGGACTCGAACCAGAGGTCGCCCGCCCAGTTGGACTCCTCGTCGGTGAGGGGCCGGCCGACGGCGTGTTCCAGCAGGTCGAGCCCGGCCGCGCGCTCCAGGCCGCCGAGGAAGACCTCCTCGACGGCGGCGTCGGCGGAGGGCGCCGGCACGTCCGGGGTGGCGCCGAGCAGGAAGGCGCACTCGGGGGTCGCCTCCAGCAACTCGTCGAGCCCGGCGCCGCCGAACTCGAGGTCGTCGAGGACGACGACCGCGCCGATCTCACGGACGTAGCTGAGCAGTTCGTCCCGGTCCGGGCGGTGCAGGGGGGCGTTGTAGACCGCGTAGAAGAGGTCGTACAGCAGGTCGCTTGAGGTGCGGCCGAAGCCGTTCAGGCGGACGACGCCGTCGGGGGCGAGGTCGGAGCAGTCCTCGGAGACGAGGTCGAGGAGACGAGTGCGGCCGCAGCCGGCGGGGCCGGTGAGGCGGACCGAGCGGCCGCGGGCGAGCAGGCGCACCAGGCGCTCGCGTTCGTCCTGGCGGGCCAGCAGCGGCAGGCTGGGCTGCGCGGGGCCGGGCGGGACGGGGGGCCGGGCCGCGCGCTCGGCTTCAGCACGCTCTGCCGTCGTGAGCTTCACGGGCCGGGCGGGCCGTTCGGCGGGCGGGCAGGCTTCTATCTCGCTGCCGTCGACGGGGTTGACGGTCAGCAGGAAGTCGCCGGAGACCAGCTGCACGGTGCGGGCGAGCGCGGGCGCATGCTGGCTGAAGTCGGGTGTGAGGGATTCCCTGGGCGGGCGCTGGCGCGGCGACTGCTCGTCGCCGCTGTGGCCGTACTCCTCGGGTCCCCGGGTGTTCGGGTCCATAGGTCAAAGCCCCCCAAAAGCGTGTGTGTGCTCTGAAAAGCCCCTCCCGGCCTTGCTGCACACCGCGCTGTCGCTTCTGGTCCGGGCCCGCAGATAGGGTTTCAAGGCAGCGGGCAGCCGAACCCTAAACCTTCGCACAGTATCTACGACAGTCCGGGGTACCGCGCCGTCCGAGACGTCACGGTCTCGTGAGGATTGTGCACGTCGCACGATTCGACAACGTCCGTCCGGGTCTCCCCGGTCTCCCGGTTCACACCCGCACAGGTCGTCACACGCGAGGCAATGTCTCCACCCCGATGCCCCCCTCGATCGCCAGGATCCGGTGCAGACGGGTGGCCACCAGCAGGCGCTGCATCTGCGGCGGCACGCCGCGCAGGACCAGGCGCCGGCCGCAGCGGCCGGCCCGCCGGTGAGCCCCCATGATCACACCGAGTCCGGTGGCGTCCCAGGAGTCCAGTTCGGACAGGTCCAGCACCAGGTCGCCGACTCCGTCGTCGACGGCCGAGTGCAGGACCGTACGGGCGTCCGCCGCGCTCCGGACGTCGAGGCGGCCCCCGACGACCAGCTCGGCGTGGTCGCCCCTGATGTGCATATGCGCTCCCCGTGCGTGCGTCTCGTGCTCCGCGTTCTGATGCCGGTGATGCAACCTCTGACTGCGTGAGGGGGGCAGAGGTTGCTTCCTGTAAGCGAACCGATACCGAATTCACCCCGGGGGGTGATGGTCCCGGGGCATGTGCGGTTTCAGTGCTTGTAGAAGCCCTGCCCGCTCTTGCGTCCGATGTCACCGGCGTCAACCATCCGGCGCATCGACTCGGGCGGCGCGAACTTCTCGTCCTGGGACTCGGTGTAGATGTTGCTCGTGGCGTGCAGCAGGATGTCGACGCCCGTCAGGTCCGCCGTCGCCAGCGGGCCCATGGCGTGACCGAAGCCCAGCTTGCAGGCCAGGTCGATGTCCTCGGCGCTCGCCACGCCCGACTCCTGCAGCTTGGCGGCCTCGACGACCAGGGCGCAGATGAGACGGGTCGTCACGAAGCCGGCGACGTCACGGTTGACGACGATGCAGGTCTTGCCGACCGACTCGGCGAACTCCCGCGCCTTGGCGAGGGTTTCGTCGCTGGTCTTGTAGCCGCGGACCAGTTCGCACAGCTGCATCATCGGCACCGGCGAGAAGAAGTGCGTGCCGACGACCCGCTCGGGGCGCTCCGTCGCGGCCGCGATCTTGGTGATCGGGATGGCGGAGGTGTTGGAGGCGAGGATCGCCTCGTCCTTCACGAGCTTGTCGAGAGCACGGAAGATCTCGTGCTTGACCTCGAGCTTCTCGAACACGGCCTCGACGACGACGTCCGCGTCGGCCGCGGCCTCCAGGTCGGTGGTCGCGGTGATGCGGGCGAGGGCAGCGTCGGCGTCGTGCGCCTCCAGCTTGCCCTTGGCGACGAACTTGTCGTACGAGGCCTTGATGCCGTCGGTGCCCCGCTTCAGCGCCTCGTCGGTGACGTCGCGCAGGACCACGTCCCAGCCCGCCTGTGCGGAGACCTGGGCGATGCCGGATCCCATCAGGCCGGCTCCGATGACGGCGAGCTTCCGTGCCACTGTGCGACTCCCCTGACGCGCTGCTTATGTCTGCCTCTCGGGCGGACACTAGCGTTCGTGAGGGCCTGTGTGACCAGTAAGTAATGCGCGTCACGTCTCACATGACGGACATCACACCGGCAGGGGTCATCCCGCGCCCCGGACGGCATAGTTGAGCACCTTCTCGCTCAACAGCTCCTCGATGTCGTCGAGGAGGACGAGCACCTCCCGTGACACTTCGTCCGGGTTGCGCCCCTTGGCCATCTCGCGGCCGATCGCGACGAAGACGGTGCCGTGGACCCAGCAGATCTGACCGGCGATCAGCCTCGGCAGCGGGTCGGCGCCCCCGGCACCCGTATCCTCGCGGAGGGTCGCCTCCAGGTTGTCCTGGACCTCCTGCTGGATGCTCCACAGCCGGGAGCGCAGCGGCGGCGCCTCCTCGATGCAGCGCATGAAACGGTCGTAGCCCTCGACGAGGCCCATCCGGGGCGAGACGGCCTCGATCTCGGCGCGCAGTTCGCGCAGCACCGCCCGGGCGGCCGACTCCCCCGCGTCCCGGCCGCGCACCCAGCGGGAGAGCCGGTCGACGACCCCCTGGGAGCGGTCGAAGAAGAGGTCCTCCTTGGCCGGGAAGTAGTTGTAGACGGTGTTCACGGAGACGTCGGCCGCCTCCGCCACGTCCGCGATCGTCACGGTCACGAATCCGTGCTCCAGGAACAGCCCGGTGGCGATGTCCGAGATGCGCTGCCTGGTCTCGCGCTTCTTCCGCTCTCTGAGTCCCTCTGCCATGTCCGAATCCTAGCTTCCCTGGTGACTCCCAAAACTTGTGGCCATTGCAAAATTTAAGAGCCTCTGTTTTTCTGTGGGCATGGCAATCATCAGCACGTCCGCCCTGGCGCGTACCTTCCAGACCAAACGCGGCCCGGTCCAGGCCGTGCGCGGCATCGACCTGACCGTCCGCGAGGGCGAGATCCTCGGCTTCCTCGGCCCGAACGGGGCCGGCAAGACGACCACCCTGCGGATGCTGACGACCTTGCTGGAACCGACCGGCGGCGCCGCCACGGTGGCGGGCTGCGACCTGGCGACCGACCCGGCCGGGGTGCGGCGGGCCTGCGGCTACGTGGCGCAGTCCGGCGGGGTCGACCCGCAGATCAGCGTGCGGGAGGAGCTCGTCACCCAGGGGCGTCTGTACCGGCTGGCCAAGGCTCGGGCCGCCGAGCGCGCCGAGGAACTCGCCCGCGACCTGGACCTCACCGAGCTGCTCGACCGCAAGTGCGCGGCGCTCTCCGGCGGTCAGCGGCGGCGGCTGGACATCGCGATGGCGCTCACCCACCACCCGAAGGTGCTGTTCCTGGACGAGCCGACGACCGGACTCGACCCCGGCAGCCGCGCCGACCTGTGGGACCTGGTGCGGCGGCTGCGCGACGAGCACGGCACGACGGTCTTCCTCACCACGCACTACCTGGACGAGGCCGACGCCCTCTCCGACCGGCTGGTCGTCGTCGACCACGGCGTGGTCGTCGCCGAGGGCACCCCCAGCGCGCTGAAGCTCCGGTACGGCGGCTCGCTCGACGCTTCGCTCCAGGACACCTTCCTCGCCATCACCGGCCGCAGTGCCGCGCCGGCCGACCAGACTCCCGTAGCCGTCTAGGACGCAGAGGACTCCCGATGCTGTTGCACGACACCGCGCTCGTCTACGGGCGTTATCTCCGTCAGTCCCTGCGCTCCCGCTTCGCGCTGCTCTTCGGCGTGCTGATGCCGCTGCTGTACCTGCTGTTCTTCGGCCCCCTGCTGACGGATCTGCCGCTCGGCGGGCGGGGCAGCTCCTGGCAGGTGCTCGTCCCCGGCCTGCTGCTGCAACTCGGCTTGTTCGGGGCGTCGTTCGCGGGCTTCGCGATCATCCTCGAGAAGGGCCAGGGGGTGGTCGAGCGCATGCGCGTCACCCCCGTCAGCCGACTGGCCCTGCTGCTCGGCCGGGTGCTGCGGGACGCCACGGTGTTCGTCTTCCAGGCCGTGCTGCTGGTGCTGGCGGCGGTGGCGATGGGCCTGCGGGCCCCGCTGCCCGGCGTCATGATCGGGTTCGCCTTCGTCGCCCTGCTCTCGCTCTCGCTGGCCTCACTGTCGTACGCGCTGGCCATGAAGCTGAGCACCCCGCAGAGCTTCGGCCCGGCGATCAACGCGCTCACCATGCCGTCCATGCTCCTGTCGGGCCTGATGCTGCCGATGACCCTGGGACCGGACTGGCTGGACGTCCTCTCCCACCTCATACCGTTCCGCTATCTGGTCGACGCCGTCCGGGACGCCTACGTCGGCTCCTACGCCACGGCACACATGCTGTACGGCGTCCTGGTGGCCGTCGGCTTCACGGTCCTGTCCGTGACAGTGGGCACACGCGTGTTCCGAACCGCCGGAGCTTGACGCTCCCTGGCCTGAAGTCCAGGGATTCCGGCCTGGGTGGCTGACCCTTCCGGGGGCTTCCTGCTTCACCGCGCTGTGCGGGCACCTGCGCCCGTCTTACCGGCGCTCCACAGGCATTGAGCGTCTCCGCCCGTCCGGCGGCGACGATACGGCGTCCTTCGACGAGGACGTTGCGGGCGGCGTTGTGGTCGCGGTCGTGCACGGTGCCGCATGCGCCACACGTCCATTCCCGGACGTGCAGGGGCTTGGGGCCGTCCCGGAATCCGCA
Source organism: Streptomyces azureus (assembly GCF_001270025.1). NCBI lineage: Bacteria > Bacillati > Actinomycetota > Actinomycetes > Kitasatosporales > Streptomycetaceae > Streptomyces > Streptomyces azureus. The sequence goes on from NZ_DF968247.1 coordinate 26,881, forward strand.
GACCGAGCAGACCTGGGAGGACGGGAAGGAGCGGTCCACCTCGGCGAAGGTGCGGCCGCGCCTGATCGCTTGTACTCCGGCATGCCGACGAACGCGGACCATCCCGCGTCGTGCACGGATTCGGCGAGCCGGGTGCGGCCGAGGCCGGACACCGAGCGTCTCCGCCCGCCGGATCAGCCAGGAGTTCCCGGCCGGATGCATCGAGCAGCGAAACGTCCCCTCCAAGGTGCACGTCAGAGCAGTCGTGAGATGCGTTTCATCCCCGGCGCGAACGCCGGGGCTTTCACGCAAGATCGCCGGTAACTACGCTGGCCACATGGTCAATCTGACGCGCATCTACACCAGGACCGGCGACCAGGGCACCACCGCCCTCGGTGACATGAGCCGGGTCGCCAAGACCGACCTGCGGATCGCCGCGTACGCCGACGCCAACGAGGCGAACGCGGTGATCGGCACGGCGATCGCGCTGGGCGGCCTGGACGAGGAGGTCGTCAAGGTCCTCACCCGCGTGCAGAACGACCTGTTCGACGTGGGCGCGGACCTGTCGACACCCGTGGTCGAGAATCCGGAGTTCCCGCCCCTGCGGGTCGAGCAGTCGTACGTCGACAAGCTGGAGGCGGACTGCGACCACTTCCTGGAGGGCCTGGAGAAGCTCCGCTCCTTCATCCTCCCCGGCGGCACCCCCGGCGCGGCGCTGCTCCACCAGGCCTGCACGGTCGTACGCCGGGCGGAGCGCTCGACGTGGGCGGCCCTGGAGGCCCACGGCGAGGTCATGAACCCGCTGACGGCCACCTACCTCAACCGCCTCTCCGACCTCCTGTTCATCCTTGCGAGGACGGCGAACAAGGAGGTCGGGGACGTGCTGTGGGTGCCGGGCGGGGAGCGCTGACCCTGGGGGCCGCGCTCAGGCCCTACGCCGCGCCCCCTGCCACAGCCCGGCGGCGACCAGCACGCCGCCGACGCACATCATCACGATGCCGACCTTCGTGAGGGTGACGACGGGGAACTCCACGTCGCCGGTGAACAGCCACAGCCCCAGGCCGATCACGAAGGTGACGGCACCTTCCACCAGGTTTCCGCGCGCCTTGCTCATCGCTGCACCCTCTCCTTCTCCAGCGTCATCTCGGACTCCCCCGCGGGAGCCTTCCGCGGCCAGATCCAGTAGCTCAGGGCGACCAGGCCGTGGATGCCGGCCGCGCGCCAGGCCACGTAGCGCCAGCTCTCCAGGGAGGTGACGCGGCTCGGGTCGTCGACGTACCAGATGGCGAGCTGGAGCAGCACGGTCGCGACGGCCGCGCCCACCAGCGTGCCCGTCCAGACCTTGGCCTCGTGACGGGCCCGGGCCATGCCGTAGAGCGGGGGCCGCTGTGGCGGCGGGGCGCCGCCGAAACGGTGGGCCGCGTGGCCGTCGAGCCATTTCACGGTGCGGTGACCGTGCCCCACGGTGTAGCCGATGTACAGCGCGGCCAGCCCGTGCGTCCAGTTCGGCTCTGCGCCGTTCTTCAGGTCCAGCGCGGTGGCGACCAGCAGGACGACCTCCAGCAGCGGCTCGCACAGCAGCAGCGCCAGCCCCGTACGCGGCATGCGCAGCAGGTAGCGGAAGGCCAGCCCGGCAGCCAGCAGCACCCAGAAGCCGATCTCACAGGCGGCGATCAAGGCGACGATCACGGTTCGCTCCTCTCGGTCACCCCTTCAGGCTCCCGTGCCCAGCGGCCGGAATCGTCGTCACGGCTGACGAACCCGCGGTACATCGAAAGATGCAGCAGGGGACCCTTCGCGGGGTCCACGCACACGGCGCGACGGCCGTGTTGGATGGTGTCATGGCCGTACGACTCCCCCGCCCACGCCGTTTCGACGTCTACGTCGCGCTCGGCGGCCTGCTCGGCGGGCTGCTGCTCTGGGGCGTCGGTCTGGCCACCCGTCCGCACACCGAGGCGTACGTGCTCCTGCCGGGCCGCTGGCCGGTCCTGCTGCCGCTGCTCGTCATGGCCGGCTGCGAGCTGCTGCGCCGGACCGCCCCGCGCACGGCCCTGCTGACCGGCACGGCCGCGATCGTCCTGGACACCGTCACCCAGGGCAACCTGGTCACGGTCCTGATGTACACCGACCTCATGTACGCGGCCGTCCTGTACGGCCCGCCCGCCTCGGCCCACCGCATCCCGCGGATCACCGGGCTGCTCTCGCTGGCCGGGACCGTGGTGCCGTTCGCACTGTGGCGCGAGCCGGAGGCGCTGCTGATCGGCGTGATCACCGGCCTCGTGACCTTCGGCCCCGCCTCCACCGGCCTGATCGTCCGCAACCACCGCGAGGCCGCGGAGGCGGCCCGGCTGCGTGCCGGGCAGACCGCGCTGCTCGCCGAGATGGACCGCACCCAGGCGGTCACCGCCGAGCGCGCCAGGATGGCCCGCGAGCTGCACGACATGGTCGCCAACCACCTGTCCGCGATCGCCATCCACTCCACCGCCGCGCTCTCCCTCCAGGACCAGAAGACCTCCCAGGAGGCCCTGACCGTCATCCGGGAGAACAGCGTGGCGGGGCTCGCGGAGATGCGCCGGCTGATCGGGATCCTCCGCGACTCCAGCGGTGACGTCGAGCCGGTCGCCGCCCCCACCCTCGACGGACTCGGCGCCCTGGTCGAGAACGCCCGCACCAACGGCCTCCACATCACCCTCGACGCCGCCCACGGGACGGTCCCCGCACCCGTCGAACTCGCCGCCTACCGCATCGTGCAGGAGTCCCTCACCAACGCCTTCAAGCACGCCGGCCCCGGCCGGGTCACCGTCACCCTCGCGCGGCAGGATGGTGCGCTGACCGTCTCGGTGACCAGCCCGTACGGCGACCGGGACCAGCCGAGCGCCCCCGGCTCCGGCGCCGGGCTCATCGGCATGCGCGAGCGCACAGCCCTGCTGGACGGCACGTTCGAAGCCGGCCCCGAGGACTCGCCCGACGGCAAGATCTGGGCCGTACGCGCCACCCTCCCCGTACACGAAACCGTCGAAGGAGACACCGCATGATCCGCGTCCTGGTCGCCGAGGACCAGTCCGCCGTCCGTGCAGGCCTGGTCCTCATCCTGCGCAGCGCGCCCGACATCGAGGTGGTCGGCGAGGCGGCGGACGGCGAACAGGCGGTGGCGCTGGCCCGCGAGCTGCGACCGGACCTGGTGCTGATGGACGTTCAGATGCCGCGCCTGGACGGGGTGTCGGCGACCCGGCAGGTCGTCGCGGAACAGCTCGCCGACGTGCTGGTGCTGACCACCTTCGACCTCGACGAGTACGTCTTCGGGGCGCTGCGGGCGGGCGCGTCCGGCTTCCTGCTGAAGAACACCGAGGCGAAGGACCTGCTGGAGGCCGTCCGGACGGTCGGGCGCGGGGAGGGACTGATCGCCCCGGCGGTCACCCGGCGGCTGATCGCGGAGTTCGCGGCGAAGCCGGCACGGGAGCCCGCGGCCGACCCCGCGGTCCTCGACCGGCTGACCCGGCGCGAGCGCGAGGTGCTGGCCTGCCTCGGCGAGGGTCTGTCCAACGCGGGCATCGCCGAGCGGCTCGACATGGCCGAGGCGACCGTGAAGACGCACGTCAGCCGCCTGCTGGGGAAGCTGGAGCTGCGCAGCCGGGTGCAAGCGGCCGTCCTGGCACAGGAGTTGGGGGTGTGATCCGGCCGCAGATCACTACGGTCACAGTGGTCCAGACCTATTGACCGGTGGTCCAGACCTTCCTATTCTCACCGCACCATGAGTGGGCGTGAGGCTCAGTCGCGCCCCCACAACTCCATCGAGGAGGCGCAGTATGCGCTTCAGACACAGAGCCGCGGCAGGGTTCGCGACCCTGTTGCTCCCGCTGGCCGGTCTCGTCGGCCTCGCGAGCCCGGCCCAGGCCGCGACATCCGCCACCGCGAGCTACACCAAGACGCAGGACTGGGGCTCCGGCTTCGAAGGCAAGTGGACGGTGAAGAACACCGGCACCACGACCCTCAGCTCCTGGACCGTCGAGTGGGACTTCCCCTCCGGCACGTCCGTCACCTCGGCCTGGGACGCCGACGTCACCTCCTCCGGCACCCACTGGACCGCGAAGAACAAGCCCTGGAACGGCACCCTCGCCCCCGGCGCCTCCGTCTCCTTCGGCTTCAACGGCTCCGGTTCCGGCTCCCCCGCCGACTGCCGGCTCAACGGCGGCAGCTGCGACGGCGGCAGCGTCCCCGGAGACGCCCCGCCCTCCGCACCCGGCACACCCACCGCCTCCGGCACCACCGACACCTCGGTGAGGCTGAGCTGGTCCGCCGCCACCGACGACAAGGGCGTCAAGAACTACGACCTCCTGCGCGACGGCACGAAGATCGCCACGGTGACGGCCACCTCGTACACGAACACCGGCCTGACCGCCGGCACCGACTACTCCTACACCGTCCGGGCCCGCGACACCGCCGACCAGACCGGCCCGGTCAGCGGCGCGGTGAAGGTCCGCACCACCGGCGGCTCCGAGGAACCCCCGCCCCCCGGCGACAAGATCAAGCTCGGCTACTTCACGGAGTGGGGCGTCTACGGCCGCAACTACCACGTCAAGAACCTGGTGACCTCGGGCTCGGCATCGAAGATCACGCACATCAACTACGCCTTCGGCAACGTCAAGAACGGCCAGTGCACGGTCGACGACACCTACGCCGCCTACGACAAGGCCTACACCGCCGACCAGTCCGTCAGCGGCACCGCCGACACCTGGGACCAGCCGCTGCGCGGCAACTTCAACCAGCTCCGCCAGCTCAAGGCCAAGTACCCGCACATCAAGGTGCTGTACTCGTTCGGCGGCTGGACCTACTCCGGCGGCTTCGGCCAGGCCGCGGCGGGCGCCGCCGCCTTCGCCAAGTCCTGCAAGGCCGTGGTGGAGGACCCGCGCTGGGCCGACGTCTTCGACGGCATCGACATCGACTGGGAGTACCCGAACGCCTGCGGCCTGACCTGCGACACCTCGGGCCCGGCCGCGTTCACCACCCTGTCCAGGGCCCTGCGCGCCGAATTCGGCAAGGACTACCTGGTCACCGCCGCGATCACGGCCGACGCCTCCGGCGGCGGCAAGATCGACGCGGCCGACTACGGCGGCGCCGCGCAGTACCTCGACTGGTACAACGTGATGACGTACGACTACTTCGGCGCCTTCGACAAGGACGGCCCGACCGCCCCGCACTCCCCGCTCACCTCGTACCCCGGCATCCCGCAGGCGGGCTTCAACTCGGCCGACGCGATCGCCAAGCTGAAGGCGAAGGGCGTCCCGTCCGCCAAGCTCCTGCTCGGCATCGGCTTCTACGGCCGCGGCTGGACCGGCGTCACCCAGTCCGCCCCCGGCGGCACGGCGACCGGAGCGGCTCCCGGGACGTACGAGGCGGGCATCGAGGACTACAAGGTCCTCAAGAACTCCTGCCCGGCCACCGGCACGATCGCGGGCACCGCGTACGCGCACTGCGGCAGCAACTGGTGGTCGTACGACACTCCCTCGACGATCGCCGGGAAGATGACCTGGGCCAAGAACCAGGGCCTGGGCGGCGCCTTCTTCTGGGAGTTCAGCGGCGACACCGGCAACGGTGAGCTGGTGACCGCCATCGACAACGGGCTCGACTGACAGACGACACCAGGCACCATTCACGCTCCCCCAGACTTCGTCCGGGGGGACCCCCACCCAGCGAGTGAATGTGGCTACGCCACATTCACTCGCTGACCGGGCGGGGCCGCCTCCAGCCACGCCAGGAAACCGGTCAGCGCGTCCTCGCTCATGGCCAGCTCCAGCCGGGTACCCCGGTGCAGACACGCGAGGATCACGTGGTCGGAGAGGAGCGCCAGCTCCTCCTCGCCCTCCGGGACCCGGCGGCCGGCCACCTCGATCGCGGACCGCTCCAGGATCCGGCGGGGGCGCGGGGAGTACGAGAAGACACGGAACCACTCGACGCGGTCGCCGTTGTACCGGGCCACTCCGTAGGCCCAGCCCTTGCCGTTGGCGTCACCCTGCTCCGGGGTGTCCCAGCGCAGGCTGGCGTCGAAGGTGCCGCCCGAGCGCTGGATCAGCCGGCGGCGCAGACCGAAGACGAAAAGTCCCACCACGACGAGAGCCACGACAATTCCGCACACAGTCAGAGCGAGGACCATCGACACCGACCTCCTCGTCTCCTAGGTAACGGAACGTAAAAATCACCCACATCCGCCTCAGCCGCGGCTGGGTCCGGATCTCTCCGGTACCCAGCCGCGGCTGAGTGACGTCATCACACGGCGGGCGGGGTCAGCGCGCCGCCGTGGCCGCACGCAGACGGACGTCCGCGCGGCGCTGGGCCTCCGCGTCGTCCTCCGCCTTCGCACGCTCGAGCTCCTGCTCCGCGCGCTGGACATCGATCTCGTCCGACAGCTCCGCGACTTCGGCCAGCAGCGAGAGCTTGTCGTCCGCGAACGAGATGAAACCGCCGTGGACCGCGGCGACGACCGTCCCGCCATCACTCGTACGGATGGTCACCGGGCCCGACTCCAGCACACCGAGCAGCGGCTGGTGACCGGGCATGACGCCGATGTCGCCGGACGTGGTGCGCGCGACGACCAGGGTGGCCTGGCCGGACCAGACCTCACGGTCGGCCGCGACCAGCGCGACGTGCAGCTCAGCAGCCAAGGGTGGCTCCTCGGGTCACCACCCGGCGGGGGTGCCGGGTGTTGGTTACAAGTCTAGTAGGCGTGACGGAGGGGGCGGGACGCGCCCGCCCCCTCCGTCATGAGCACGAGGCTCACATGTCGAGCGCGAGGCTCAGGAGACGCCCAGCTCCTTCGCGTTCTTCTTCAGGTCCTCGAGACCACCGCACATGAAGAACGCCTGCTCCGGGAAGTGGTCGTACTCGCCGTCGCAGATCGCGTTGAACGCGGCGATCGACTCGTCCAGCGGCACGTCCGAACCGTCCACGCCTGTGAACTGCTTGGCGGCGTGGGTGTTCTGGGACAGGAAGCGCTCCACGCGACGGGCACGGTGGACGACGAGCTTGTCCTCCTCGCCGAGCTCGTCGATACCGAGGATCGCGATGATGTCCTGCAGGTCCTTGTACTTCTGCAGGATGTTCTTCACGCGCATCGCGGCGTTGTAGTGGTCCGCCGAGATGTACCGCGGGTCGAGGATCCGGGACGTGGAGTCCAGCGGGTCCACGGCCGGGTAGATGCCCTTCTCGGAGATCGGACGGGAGAGCACCGTCGTCGCGTCGAGGTGGGCGAAGGTGGTGGCCGGGGCCGGGTCGGTCAGGTCGTCCGCGGGGACGTAGATCGCCTGCATCGAGGTGATCGAGTGACCACGGGTCGAGGTGATGCGCTCCTGGAGGACACCCATCTCGTCGGCCAGGTTCGGCTGGTAGCCCACCGCGGAGGGCATACGGCCGAGCAGGGTCGACACCTCGGAACCGGCCTGGGTGAAGCGGAAGATGTTGTCGATGAAGAACAGCACGTCCTGCTTCTGGACGTCACGGAAGTACTCCGCCATCGTCAGGCCGGCCAGGGCCACGCGCAGACGGGTGCCCGGGGGCTCGTCCATCTGACCGAAGACCAGGGCGGTCTTGTCCAGAACGCCGGACTCTTCCATCTCCGCGATGAGGTCGTTGCCCTCACGGGTGCGCTCGCCGACGCCCGCGAAGACGGAGACGCCCTCGTGGAGGTTGGCGACACGCATGATCATTTCCTGGATCAGCACGGTCTTGCCGACACCGGCACCACCGAACAGACCGATCTTGCCGCCCTTGACGTACGGGGTGAGAAGGTCGACGACCTTCAGGCCCGTCTCGAACATCTCGGTCTTCGACTCGAGCTGGTCGAACGCGGGAGCCTTGCGGTGGATGGGCCAGCGCTCGCCCTCGAAGGTCTCGTCGCTGTTCAGCACCTCACCGAGGGTGTTGAACACCTTGCCCTTGGTGAAGTCGCCGACCGGGACGGAGATGCCCGCGCCGGTGTCGACGACGGGAGCCTGGCGGACCAGGCCGTCGGTGGGCTGCATGGAGATCGCGCGGACCAGGCCGTCACCCAGGTGCTGGGCGACCTCCAGGGTCAGCGTCTTCTTCTCGCCCGCGAGCGCCGGGTCGGCGACCTCGACGTGCAGGGCGTTGTAGATCTCGGGCATCGCGTCGACGGGGAACTCCACGTCGACGACCGGGCCGATGACCCGGGCGACGCGGCCCGTAGCCGTCGCGGTCTCAACAGTGGTGGTCATTTATCGGTCACTCCCCGCGGTCGCGTCGGCCAGGGCACTGGCGCCACCGACGATCTCGCTGATTTCCTGGGTGATTTCGGCCTGGCGGGCCTGGTTGGCAAGCCGGGTGAGCGTCTCGATGAGCTCTCCGGCGTTGTCGGTGGCCGACTTCATCGCGCGCCGCGTGGCGGCGTGCTTGGAGGCGGCCGACTGGAGCAGCGCGTTGTAGATCCGGCTCTCCACGTAGCGCGGCAGCAGGGCGTCCAGGACGTCCTCCGCCGAGGGCTCGAAGTCGAACAGCGGGAGGATCTCGCCCTTGGGCTTGGCCTCCTGCGCGACCTCGTCGAGGCTGAGCGGCAGCAGCCGGGCCTCGATGGCCGTCTGCGTCATCATCGACACGAACTCGGTGTAGACGATGTGGAGCTCGTCCACGCCGCCTTCCGCCGTCTCCGTCTCGATGGCCTCGATCAGCGGGGCCGCGACCTTCTTGGCGTCCGCGTACGACGGCTCGTCGGTGAAGCCCGTGAACGACTCCGCGACCTTGCGCTCGCGGAAGTTGTAGTGGGCGAGACCACGGCGGCCGACGATGTAGCTGACGACCTCCTTGCCCTCACCTTCGAGCTTCGCCGTGAGCCTCTCCGCGGCCTTGATGGCGTTGGAATTGAAGGCACCGGCCAGGCCGCGGTCGCTCGTGAGGAGCAGGACCGCGGCGCGGGTCGGGTTCTCCGGCTCCGTCGTCAGCGGGTGCTTGGTGTTCGATCCGGTGGCGACCGCCGCGACCGCCCGGGTGAGCTCGGTCGCGTACGGCGTGGACGCCGCCACCTTGCGCTGCGCCTTGACGACGCGCGAGGCGGCGATCATCTCCATCGCCTTCGTGATCTTCTTGGTCGCGGTGACGGAACGGATGCGACGCTTGTAGACCCGGAGCTGGGCTCCCATGAGTCAGGTCCCTTCCTTACGTCACTTGCCGGCAGCCGGGGCGTCCTCGCCGAGCAGCTTGCCGTCGGAGGTCTCGAACTGCTTCTTGAACTCCGCGATGGCGTCGGCCATGGCCTGGAGCGTGTCGTCCGACATCTTCCCGCCCTCGCGGATGGAGGTCAGCAGACCCTGCTCCTTGCGGTGCAGGTACTCCAGCAGCTCCTTCTCGAAGCGGCGGATGTCGGCGACCGGAACCTCGTCCATCTTGCCGGTGGTGCCGGCCCAGATGGAGACGACCTGGTCCTCGGTGGCCATCGGCTGGTACTGCGGCTGCTTCAGCAGCTCGACCATGCGCTGACCGCGCTCCAGCTGCGCCTTGGACGCGGCGTCCAGGTCGGAACCGAAGGCGGCGAACGCCTCCAGCTCACGGAACTGGGCGAGGTCCACACGCAGACGGCCGGAGACCTGGCGGATCGCCTTGTGCTGGGCGGAACCACCGACTCGGGAGACCGAGATACCGACGTTCAGCGCGGGGCGCTGACCGGCGTTGAACAGGTCCGACTCCAGGAAGCACTGGCCGTCGGTGATGGAGATGACGTTGGTCGGGATGAACGCCGAGACGTCGTTGGCCTTCGTCTCGACGATCGGCAGACCGGTCATCGAGCCGGCACCCATCTCGTCGGAGAGCTTCGCGCAGCGCTCCAGCAGACGGGAGTGCAGGTAGAAGACGTCACCCGGGTAGGCCTCACGGCCCGGCGGGCGGCGCAGCAGCAGCGACACGGCGCGGTAGGCGTCGGCCTGCTTCGACAGGTCGTCGAAGATGATCAGGACGTGCTTGCCCTGGTACATCCAGTGCTGGCCGATGGCCGAACCGGTGTACGGCGCCAGGTACTTGAAGCCGGCCGGGTCGGACGCCGGGGCGGCGACGATGGTCGTGTACTCCAGCGCGCCGGCCTCCTCCAGAGCGCCGCGCACGCCGGCGATGGTGGAGCCCTTCTGGCCGATGGCGACGTAGATGCAGCGGACCTGCTTGTTCGGGTCGCCGGTGCGCCAGTTGTCGCGCTGGTTGATGATGGTGTCGACGGCCAGGGCGGTCTTGCCGGTCTGGCGGTCACCGATGATCAGCTGACGCTGGCCACGGCCGATCGGGGTCATCGTGTCGACGGCCTTGTAGCCCGTCTCCATCGGCTCGTGCACCGACTTACGGACCATGACGCCCGGAGCCTGAAGCTCCAGGGCGCGACGGCTGTCGGTCTCGATCTCGCCGAGGCCGTCGATCGGGTTGCCGAGGGGGTCCACCACGCGGCCGAGGTAGCCCTCGCCGACAGCGACGGACAGGACCTCGCCGGTACGGCTGACCGGCTGCCCCTCCTCGATGCCGCTGAACTCACCGAGGACGACGCAGCCGATCTCGCGCTCCTCGAGGTTGAGGGCGAGACCGAGGCTGCCGTCCTCGAACTTCAGCAGCTCGTTGGCCATGACCGAGGGCAGACCCTCGACCTTCGCGATACCGTCGCCGGCGAAGGTGACCGTACCGACCTCCTCGCGCGAGGCCGCGTCCGGCTTGTACGCCTGGACGAAGTTCTCCAGCGCGTCCCGGATCTCCTCCGGCCGGATCGTGAGCTCCGCCATCTGGGTTCCCTGCTCTCCTTGTTGGGCCCGAAGTTTCACTTTGGGGGTCTGGGGGCGACCCCCAGGATTCTTCTGCACGGCCCAACCAGGGCCGTCGTAAGTACGTACTGCTATTGAGTTGCTGGCTCAGCCGGCGAGCCGGCGGCTGGCGTCCTCGATGCGGTCCGCGAGGGAGCCGTTGATGACCTCGTCGCCGACCTGCACCCGGATCCCGCCGAGGACCTCGGGGTCCACGTCCAGGTTGAGGTGCATCTTGCGGCCGTAGAGCTTCGCGAGGGCGGCGCCCAGGCGCTGCTTCTGCGCGTCGCTCAGCGGTACCGCCGAGGTGACGATGGCCACCATGCGGTCCCGGCGCTCGGCGGCGAGCTTGGACAGGGACTCCAGTCCCGACTCCAGGCTACGTCCCCGCGGCGCGGTCACAAGGCGCGTGACCAGACGCTCGGTGGCCGCCTGCGCCCGGCCGCCGAGCAGGCCGCGCAGCAGCTGGCTCTTGGCCGAGGTGGTGGCCTTGCGGTCGGTCAGCGCGGCACGCAGCTCGGTGCTGCCGGAGACGATCCGCCCGAAGCGGAACAGCTCGTCCTCGACGTCGTCGAGCTTGCCCGCCTGCTGCGCGGCGGTGAGGTCGGCGGTGTCGGCCAGCGTCTCCAGGGCGTCCACCAGGTCGCGCGACTGCGACCAGCGGGAGCGCACCATTCCGGCGACCAGGTCGGCGGCCGGGCCGCTGACCTGGGTGCCGAGCAGGCGCTGGGCCAGTTCGGCCTTGGCCTCACCGGCCTGCGCCGGGTCGGTGAGGACCCGACGCAGCGACACCTCGCGGTCGAGCAGCGCGGTGACGGCGGCCAGCTCGTCGGCGAGCGAGCCGGCGTCCACGGACGTGGAGTCCGTCAGCGCGTCGAGACGCTCACGTGCGGCTGCCAGGGCCTCGCGGCTCGCTCCGTTCATCGGCCGGCCTCGGCCTTCTCCTCGAGGTCGTCGAGGAACCGGTCGATCACGCGGCTCTGACGGGCGTGGTCCTCGAGGGACTCGCCGACGAGCTTGCCGGCCAGGTCGGTGGCGAGCTTGCCGACGTCCTGACGCAGCGCGGACGACGCGGCCTTGCGGTCGGCCTCGATCTGGGCGTGACCGGCGGCGACGATCTCCTCGCGCTGCCGCTGGCCCTCGGCCCGCATCTCGGCGATGAGGGCGGCACCCTGCTCCTGCGCCTCCTGGCGCAGGCGCGCGGCCTCGTGCCGGGCCTCGGCGAGCTGTGCCTTGTACTGCTCAAGGACGCTCTGGGCCTCGACCTTCATGGTCTCGGCCTCTTCGATACCGCCTTCGATCGCCGCGCGGCGCTCCTCCAGAACCTTGTTGATGTTCGGAAGCAGCTTCTTCCAGAAGAAGAAGAACACGATGGCGAAGGCGATGGTGCCGACGAGCAGCTCGGGGCCCGGAGGAAGGAGCGGGTTCTGCTCCTCCTCGGCCGCCAGCTGTACCAGGTTGGCGATCACATCAGTGCCTTTCGTCGATGCGTGTCGATAAGCGGGTGATTACTTACCGAACACGAACGGCATAACGATGCCGATGAGGGCGAGCGCCTCACAGAACGCGAAGCCCAGGATCTGGTTGGCACGGATCAGACCGGCGGCCTCGGGCTGACGGGCCAGGGCCTGGGTGCCGTTACCGAAGATGATGCCGACGCCGATGCCGGGGCCGATGGCGGAGAGGCCGTAGCCGATGGAGCCGAGCGAACCGGAGACAGCGGCGAGGGTCTCAGTGGCAGCCATGCTGAATCTTCCTTCTCTTTCACGGACCGGCGGGGGTTGGCCACCGGACGTTCTTGGGACTTGCGGAGCGGGCGTGGCTCAGTGGTGCTCGGCCAGAGCGCCCTGGATGTACGTGCAGGCGAGGAGTACGAAGACGTACGCCTGGACGGCCTGCACGAAAAGCTCGAAGCCGATCATGGCGATGGTCATGACGAAGGAGATGCCAGCCGCCGGGACCATCCAGCTGTTCAGCAGGTACCAGGAGGCGACGGTGAACATGACCAGCATCAGGTGACCGGCGAACATGTTGGCGAACAGTCGCACCGCGTGCGTGAACGGCCGGACGAGCAGGTTCGAGAAGAACTCGATGACCATCACGAGCGGCAGCACCGGGCCGAGCGACTTGTCGTAGCCGGTGACGTTCTTGAAGAACCCGACGAAGCCGTGCCGCTTGAAGGTCAGCGAGACCCAGGTGACGTAGACGATCGCGGCGAGGACCGCCGGGAAGGCGATGATCGACGACACCGGGAACTGCGCCAGCGGGATCACGGACCAGATGTTCATGATCCAGATGAAGAAGAACAGCGAGACCATCAAGGGGACGTACTTCTCGCCCTCCTTCTTTCCGAGGGTCTCGTAGACGATGCCGCGGCGGACGAAGTCGTATCCGGCTTCACCGACCATCTGGAGCTTGCCCGGCACGACCTTGGCCTTGCCGAAGGCCGCGTAGAAGAAGCCGATGACGAGGATGGTGGTGATGATCGCGAGCAGCATCACCTTGTTGAACTCGAACCCTCCAACCGTGGCGATCGGCTTGAAGAGGAACGAGTGCAGGCCCGGTGCCGGAAAACCACACCCGTCGGACATGATCCGACAGCTCCAGTCAAAGGCGAGCTGGGTCTGGTCAGCACTCACCACGGGCTCCTTCGGCGTGACGCATAGGTACGGCAACCTCGTTGTGTCGGCGCGGCGCGCAGCCGCGGATCGGCACCGGACTGGTGTTACGGATGTGGGGGCGGCTGAGGGGCATCGAGCCTCGCGTTCGAACAGGCGTCAGCTCAGATGCCCGCGCCCGCGATGCCGCAGTTGGCACCGGACGATAGCAGGAGTTCCCAGTGCTCTTTATCGCGCCCCTACTCGTCACGACGACGACCCGGTCTTCTCGGGCTTCTCGCTCTTCTCGGAGTCCGGATCGATGTAGAAGATCTTGGCCTTCATATGCGCACGAGCCTGCGCGGCCATCCACACGACCGTCGCGATGACGAGCCCGAGGGCGAACGCCTTCGCGTTGAAGAGAGAGGTGTCCTTGAAGAGGGCGACGAAGATCAGGAGAAGCAGCAGCTGGGCGACATAGAGCATCAGCCCCATGGCCTGGAACAACTGCGGGAGCGTTTTTGCCGTCCACTGGAGAACGAACAGGCCGACCCCCATGAAGAGGATGGCCAGCACCGTACCGACGGCGGCCCCGATGGCACCCTTGCCTCCGGCCACCACACCGCTGACGGCGACCACGGCCACACCGGCAGCCGCTGTGGGCACAGCGCACTGCAGAAGGTTCCGGGCGTCATTGGACGGCATGGCGGCAACTCCGCTTTCGCAGGGGGCAGGGGTGTCGTCATGGACGAGCGTAGTCCCGGGCTGAGTGGAGACCTCACACCAATGGACCGTCGCACTACGGTCCTTCGGCTCTATCCGGGGGGTTCTCGTGAACCGTATCACAAACTATTTGATGCAGTCTTTACCTGAGGGTGTGCGGGCAGTCACACATGAGAGTGAAGCTGCGCGTCCGTGCAAGAACAGCACCGACTTGTCTGGTATTGGGGCGCTTCGCTCCCCCATCACAACCCCACGACTTGGCAATGCTCTAGTCAGATTCTTACCTTGTCCCGGCTTTGCGCCGGTCCGCCGGACGCGAGCGGCCGCCGATGGCGGTCGCCCCGTTGACTCCTGAGACGCCGGACACGACGGGGGCACGGGTCTCGTGCGCGACCGAGGCCGCCTGCTCCGCGGCGGACGCCGGCGTCGAGGCGTTGGGCGCGAGGGCCGGGATGCCGCGGCGCCGGTAGCGCGGCGGCACGAACCGCTCCATCCAGCGCGGGGTGCGCGGCGTGAAGCGCGGCAGCAGGAGCAGGGCCAGGCCGATCGCGCTGAGGAACACGATGCCGAGCACGATCCACATGGACGCCGAGTTGACCGAGTAGGCCAGCGCCCCGAAGGCGATCAGCGCCGACCAGAAGTACATGATCAGCACCGCGCGGCTGTGCGAGTGGCCGATCTCCAGCAGGCGGTGGTGCAGGTGGCCGCGGTCGGCCGCGAACGGCGACTGGCCGCGCCAGGTGCGGCGCACGATCGCCAGGATCAGGTCGGCGGCCGGGACCGCGATGATCGTGAGCGGCAGCAGCAGCGGGATGTAGACCGGGACCGTCTGGTGCACGGCCTCCTTCTCCGACCCGACGTACAGGTTGAGCGCGTCCGGGTCGACCTGCCCCGTGACGGAGATCGCGCCGGCGGCCAGCACCAGGCCGATCAGCATCGAGCCCGAGTCACCCATGAAGATCCGCGCCGGGTGCATGTTGTGCGGCAGGAAGCCCAGGCACATGCCCATCAGGATCGCCGAGAAGAGCGTGGCGGGGGCGGCGGCCTCGATGCCGTACGAGTACCAGATCCGGTAGGCGTACAGGAAGAACGCGGTGGCGGCGATGCAGACCATGCCGGCCGCGAGACCGTCCAGGCCGTCGACGAAGTTGACCGCGTTGATGGTGATGACGACCAGCGCCACCGTCAGCAGAGTGCCCTGCCACTGAGTGAGCGCGACCGAGCCGATGCCCGGGATCGGCAGCCACAGGATCGTCAGACCCTGCACGACCATCACGCCCGCGGCGATCATCTGGCCGCCCAGCTTGATCAGGGCGTCGATCTCGAACTTGTCGTCCAGCACACCGATCAGCCAGATCACCGCCGCCCCGGACAGCAGCGCCCGGGGTTCGTTCGACGTCTCGAAGACCTGGCTGAGGTTGGTCAGGTGGTCGGCGACCAGCAGGCCGGCGCACAGGCCGAAGAACATCGCGATCCCGCCGAGGCGCGGAGTGGGTTCCCGGTGCACGTCACGTGCCCGGATCTCCGGCATCGCTCCGGCCACGATCGCGAACTTCCGTACCGGCCCTGTCAGCAGATACGTCACCGCGGCCGTGATGCAGAGCGTCAGCAGGTATTCACGCACGGGCTTCCCCACAGGTCTCGCTGGCCATCCTCAGCCCCACACCCTAGCGATGCGCGCATATGGGTGGGGACTTCCGGGTAGCGACGATGGTTGCACGAGTAGCTGTGCACCCTGGTGCGCTTACCCCGACTCAAGCCGGATACGGCGGAAATCCACCGGCCAGCTCCCGCACTTCTTCACGGGCCCTCGCGGTCTCGGTCACGCCCCTGAGCACTCCCGCGAGCAGCTTGGCGATCCGCGCCATCTCCGCCTCCCCCATGCCCTGCGTGGTGACGGCGGCCGTGCCCAGCCTGAGTCCCCGGGTGTCGCCGTGCGGCAGCGCGCAGCAGTCCATGACCAGGCCTGCCGCGGCGAGACGGCCCCGGGCGGTGCGGCCGTCGACGCCGAGCGGCGCCGGGTCGGCGGTGATCAGGTGGGTGTCCGTGCCGCCCGTGGTGACGACCAGGCCCTCGGCGGCCAGCCGGGCCGCGAGAACCCTCGCATTGGCGACCACCTGATGGGCGTACACGGCGAACGCCGGTGTTGCCGCCTCCCCGAACGCGACCGCCTTCGCGGCGATCGTGTGCATCTGCGCACCGCCCTGTGTGAAAGGGAACACGGCCCGGTCCACCCGCTCGGCCAGCTCCGCGCGGCACAGGATCATGCCGCCGCGCGGGCCCCGCAGCACCTTGTGGGTCGTCGCACAGACGATGTCCGCGTACGGCACCGGGTTCGGCGCCGCTCCCCCGGCGACGAGGCCGATGGGATGCGCGGCGTCCGCGACGAGGTACGCGCCCACCTCGTCGGCGACCTCCCGGAAGAACGCGTAGTCGATGTGCCGGGGGTAGGCGATCGAACCGCACACGATCGCCTTGGGCCGGCGCGTGCGGGCCAGGGTGCGCACCTGGTCGTGGTCGATCAGCCCGGACTCGGCCTCCACGCCGTATCCGACGAAGTCGAACCAGCGGCCGGAGAAGTTGGCGGGCGAGCCGTGCGTGAGATGGCCGCCGTACGGCAGGCCGAGGGCGAGGACGGTGTCGCCGGGGCGCAGCAGGGCGGCGTAGGCGGCCAGGACGGCCGAAGAGCCGGAGTGGGACTGCACGTTGGCGTGCTCGGCGCCGAACAGCGCTCTGGCCCGGTCCACGGCGACGCGTTCGGCGACATCGACGATCTCGCAGCCGCCGTGGTGCCGCGCTCCCGGGTAGCCCTCGGCGTACTTGTTCGCGAGCGGCGAGCCGAGGGCGGCCAGGACGGCCGGCGAGCTGAAGTTCTCGGCGGCGATCAGCTGGAGCGTCGTCGCCTGCCGCTCCCGCTCGCCGAGCAGGATGTCGGCGAGTTCGGGGTCCTGGCGGCGCAGGAGGTCGGCCGCGATGGCAGGGGTGACCGTCATGGTGGGCTCCGGGCGGCGTCGGCGGTGACGTACGTCCAATGTAGGCCCGGGGCCCCCGGGGCGCTCGGCCGTTACGTCTTTGCGGGGACGCCCGTGAGGGCCGTGACGACCGGATCGAGTGCCTGGTGTATCTCGTCCCCGATGGACCGGAAGAACGTCAGGGGCGCCCCGTACGGGTCGTACACCTCGTCCGCCTCGGCGTTCGGTGCCAGCAGCCACCCGCGTAGAGCCGCCGCGGCACGCACCAGCGCACGCGCGCGGGTGACCACGCCCTCCTCCAGGGGCGGCAGGGTCGCCGGGTCGATGGCCTTCACCAGGCGGGTGAACTCCTTGAGCGTGAAGGTCCGCAGGCCCGCCGAGTGCCCCATGGAGATGACCTGCGCCCGGTGGTCCCGGGTGGCGGTCAGCACCAGGTCGGCGCGGATCACGTGCTCGTCGAGGAGTTCGCGCCCGGTGAAGCCGGAGGCGTCCGCGCCGAAGTCGGCCAGCACGGTCTCCGCGTTGGCCTCCATGGGGGCGCCCTCGTGGCCCCAGGTGCCCGCGCTCTCCACGATCAGCCCGCCGCCCAGGATCCCGAGCCGCTCCCGCACGAAATGGCGGGTCAGCCGCTCGGTGATGGGCGAGCGGCATACGTTGCCGGTGCTGACGTGGAGGATGCGGAAGCTGTCGCGCGGCAGCCCCACGAACGTCGTCGTGATCTCCGCCGCGCTTTCCCCGTTGCCTATGCCACGCCCCGCTCCAGGGGCCGTCAATTCGCCACCTCGAGGTCGGGTACGACCTTTCGCAGCTCTTCCGCGGAGAGCGCGCCGGCGCGCAGCAGCAGCGGCACCTCACGGGTCACGTCGACGATCGACGACGGGACGTTGCCGGGGGTCGGGCCGCCGTCCAGGTAGACGGAGACGGAGTCGCCGAGCATCTCCTGCGCGGCGTCGCAGTCCTCCGGCGCCGGGTGGCCGGTCAGGTTGGCGGAGGAGACGGCCATGGGGCCCACCTCCGTCAGCAGCTCGATGGCGACGGGGTGCAGCGGCATGCGCACGGCGACCGTGCCACGGGTGTCGCCCAGGTCCCACTGGAGGGACGGCTGGTGCTTGGCGACGAGCGTCAGCGCGCCCGGCCAGAAGGCGTCGACCAGTTCCCAGGCCAGCTCCGAGAAGTCCGTGACGAGCCCGTGCAGCGTGTTCGGGGAGCCGATGAGCACGGGGGTGGGCATGTTGCGGCCCCGGCCCTTGGCCTCCAGCAGGTCGGCGACCGCCTCCGAGGAGAACGCGTCGGCGCCGATGCCGTACACCGTGTCCGTCGGCAGCACCACGAGCTCGCCACGGCGGACGGCGGACGCTGCCTCGCGCAGACCGGTCACACGGTCGGTCGCGTCGTTGGTGTCGTATCGCCGTGCCATCTTTAGCTGGCCTCCTCGTACACGTGCTGCTGGGATGAAGTCCGCGAAGACCGCGGGGTGCCCGGTGTGCTCACGGCAGTGCCTTGCGGGCCGTGGCGAAACGCGGGCGGTTGTTCAGGTCCGGGTGGTCGGCGGCGTCGGTCCAGCCGCGGTCCTCGGCGAAGATCCACGGCACCTGGCCGCCCTGGGTGTCGGCGTGCTCCACGACCACGACACCGCCGGGGCGCAGCAGCCGGTGCGCGGTGCGCTCCAGGCCGCGGATGAGATCGAGGCCGTCCTCGCCGGAGAAGAGGGCCAGTTCCGGGTCGTGGTCGCGCGCCTCGGGAGCGACGTACTCCCACTCGGTGAGCGGGATGTACGGCGGGTTGGAGATGACCAGGTCGACCTGTCCGTCGAGGTCCGGGAAGGCCGTCAGGGCGTCTCCCTGGCGCAGCTCCACCCTGGACCCCTCCACGTTCTTGCGGGTCCACCTGAGGGCGTCCTCGGACAGCTCCACGGCGTACACGCGCGAGCGCGGCACCTCCTGGGCGAGGGCGAGCGCGATGGCGCCGGAGCCGGTGCACAGGTCGACGATGCACGGCTCGACGACGTCCATGGCCCGTACCGCGTCTATGGCCCAGCCGACCACGGACTCCGTCTCGGGCCGTGGCACGAAGACTCCGGGGCCGACCTGGAGTTCCAGGTACCGGAAGTAGGCCCGCCCGGTGATGTGCTGGAGCGGCTCGCGGGCCTCGCGGCGGGCGATGACCTCCCAGTAGCGGGCGTCGAAGTCGGAGTCCTTGACGGAGTGCAGCTCGCCGCGCTTGACGCCGTGCACGAACGCGGCGAGCTCCTCCGCGTCGGTGCGCGGCGAGGGCACGCCGGCGTCGGCGAGCCGCTGGGTGGCCTGGGCCACCTCCGCGAGCAGCACGCTGCGGGGGCTTGGGGGTCGCCCCCCAAATGACTGCTGCACGCATGTCCTCCGGTAGTCGGTACTCCTGAATGGGTCCTACGCGGCCGCGAGCTTCGCCGCCGAGTCCGCGTCGACGCAGGCCTGGATCACCGCGTCGAGGTCGCCGTCCAGGACCTGGTCCAGGTTGTACGCCTTGTAGCCGACACGGTGGTCCGAGATGCGGTTCTCCGGGTAGTTGTACGTGCGGATCTTCTCGGAGCGGTCGACGGTGCGGACCTGGCTGCGGCGGGCGTCGGCGGCGTTCCTCTCCGCTTCCTCCTGCGCGATGGCGAGCAGCCTGGAGCGCAGGATACGCAGTGCCTGCTCCTTGTTCTGCAACTGGCTCTTCTCGTTCTGGCAGGAGGCGACGACTCCGGTCGGGACGTGCGTGATGCGCACGGCGGAGTCGGTGGTGTTGACGGACTGTCCGCCAGGACCGGAGGAGCGGTAGACGTCGATGCGGAGGTCGTTCGGGTTGATCTCGACGTCGACCTCCTCGGCCTCGGGGGTGACGAGGACACCGGCGGCGGAGGTGTGGATACGGCCCTGGGACTCGGTGGCCGGCACGCGCTGCACGCGGTGCACGCCGCCCTCGTACTTCAGGCGGGCCCACACGCCCTGTCCGGGCTCCGTCGCGCCCTGGCCGCCCTTGGTCTTCACGGCCACCTGGACGTCCTTGTAGCCGCCCAGCTCGGACTCGGTGGCGTCGATGATCTCGGTCTTCCAGCCGACCCGCTCGGCGTACCGCAGGTACATGCGCAGCAGGTCGCCGGCGAACAGGGCCGACTCGTCGCCGCCCGCGCCCGCCTTGATCTCGAGGATGACGTCCTTGTCGTCGCTGGGGTCGCGCGGGACGAGGAGAAGGCGCAGCTTCTCGGTCAGCTCCTCGCGGCGCTGTTCCAGCTCCTTGACCTCGGCCACGAAGTCGGGGTCGTCGGCGGCGAACTCGCGCGCGGTCTCGATGTCGTCGCCCGTCTGCGTCCAGGAGCGGTAGGTGGCGACGATCGGGGTGAGCTCGGCGTAACGCTTGTTCAGCTTGCGCGCGTTGGCCTGGTCGTTGTGGACCGACGGGTCGGCGAGCTTCTTCTCCAGGTCGGCGTGCTCGGCGACGAGATCCTCGACGGCCTCGAACATCTTGGGCTCCTGTGTACTGGCGGGGGTGAAGGGCGGCGACCAAAAACGCCGGTCCCGGAGCGCCCGGTGAGGGGGCGCGTCCGCGGACCGGCGAAATGGGGCTCGCTACTTCTTGGAGCCGGCGGCCTTGCCGAAGCGGGCCTCGAAGCGGGCCACGCGGCCACCGGTGTCGAGGATCTTCTGCTTGCCCGTGTAGAACGGGTGGCACTCGGAGCACACATCGGCACGGATCGCGCCGGACTCGATGGTGCTGCGGGTGGTGAACGACGCGCCGCAGGTGCAGCTGACCTGCGTCTCGACGTACGCGGGGTGGATGTCGCGCTTCAAGGTGTCTCCTAGGTTTCGGGAGGGCGCCGGGTCGCTGCCGCGGGGTGCGGGAGCGTGAACCGGAGCCGACGTACCAGTCTGCCAGGACTGGGGCC
Organism: Streptomyces azureus; assembly: GCF_001270025.1. Classification (NCBI taxonomy): domain Bacteria; kingdom Bacillati; phylum Actinomycetota; class Actinomycetes; order Kitasatosporales; family Streptomycetaceae; genus Streptomyces; species Streptomyces azureus. The sequence continues at coordinate 47,831 of NZ_DF968247.1, forward strand.
ATCCCCCAAAACCGGGGGTTGTTGTGATCTATTCCCTGCGGGCCGGTGGGGGTTGTTCGCGCCCAGGCGGGGAGCCGCACATCGACACAGCCCCGCGCCCCTTGGGGCACGACCCTCAGGAGCCGCTCACGACGCCCTTGGCCTCACCTGTCGCCGTGCCCTCGGTCGCGCTCTTCGGGATCGGCTTGTCGTTCTCCAGGGCCTTCCAGATCTGGTCGGCCTTCTTCTTCTGGAGGAGGACGCGGTTGGGGTCGGCCGGGTCGTAGGCGACCGGCATCGTGACCATGTGCATGTTGGACGGGGTGATGCCCTTGAGGCCTCCCGCGAAGGACGCGAGCTTGTTGACCGAGCCGAGGTCGGAGTCGGTCGTCACCGTCCTGGTCGCGGTCTCCGCGAGGTCGAGCAGCTTCTTGGGGTTCGTGAAGACGCCGACGTCCTTGATCTGGCTGACCAGGGCCTTGATGAAGGCCTGCTGGAGCTGGATGCGGCCCAGGTCGGAGCCGTCGCCGACGCCGTGGCGGGTGCGGACCAGGCCGAGGGCCTGCTCGCCGTCGAGTCTGTGGGTGCCGGCCTTCAGCTTCAGGTGGCTGTCGGGGTCGTCGATGCTCTTGGTCGTGGTGACCTCGACACCGCCGAGGTCGTCGATGAGCTTCTGGAAGCCGGCGAAGTCGACCTCCAGGTAGTGGTCCATGCGCAGGTCGGTGATCGACTCGACGGTCTTCACGGCGCAGGCGGCCCCGCCGGTGGAGTACGCGGAGTTGAACATCACGCCGTTCGCGGCGGGGTGCTCGTCGCCCTTGGTGTCCGTGCACGCGGGCCGGTCGATGAGGGTGTCACGCGGGATGGAGACCACGCTGGCCTTCTTGTGGCCCTTGTAGACGTGCACGATCATCGCCGTGTCGGAACGGGCGCTGCCGTCGTCGGTGCCGCCGCCGAGCTTCTTGTTGCCGCCGGCGCGGGTGTCGGAGCCGAGGACGAGGATGTTCTCCGAGCCGTTGTCGGCCTTCTTGGGCCGGTCGGTGCCGAGGGCCTGGTCGATGTCGACGCTCTTCAGGTTGCCGTTGAGCTTGAAGTACAGGTACCCCGCCCCGGCGCCGCCCAGGGCGACGATGCCCGCGGCGGTCCAGGCCGTCACCATCAGGCCCGTGTGACGCTTACGGGGCTTGCGGCGTCGGCCCTTGGCGCGGTGGCGCGACCCGGTGGTGCCGGTATCGCCCGGTATGCCCGGACCCGGCGTGCTCTCGGCAGACATGTGCTCCTCAGCTCGTCTACGGTCGGTTACCCCCTGCGGTCAGTGCCAGGCGTGATCGGTCGGGGAGTTCCTCCTGGCACCATCGTCACTCCGCCTGGTCAGACGGAGAAACTCGGGAAAGGGTTGCACAACGGACTGTGCCCACCGCGTGCGGCGGTGGGCACAGTGTGTGTTCGGCACAGCGAGGGGTACCTCGCTCACCTGCGGATTCAGCCGAAGATGTCGTACTGCTTGAAATCGGTACCGACGGACTTCCTTGTGGCAAAGATCTCGCTGGTCGCCTTGCCGGTGCCCGGGTACAGGTAGAGCGTGCCGCCGGGCGTGCGGGCCAGGAAGTCGGCCTTGCCGTCGCCGGTGATGTCGCCGGTCGCGTCGAAGGCGTTGTACGTCGTGCTGCTCCAGGTGCGCACCTTGATACGGCTGGAGAACGCGCCCGGGCCGGCCGTGCCGGTGCCCTTGTAGAGGTACACGTAGCCGCCCGACTTGCTGCGGGCGATCAGGTCGGTCTTGCCGTCCCCGGTGAAGTCGCCGTGGCCGCGCACGGAGTTGTACTGGTTCCAGCCGGAGCCGACCTTCACACGGGGCGCGAAGGTGCCGTTGCCCTTGCCCGGGTAGATCCACATCACGCCCGCGGAGTCGACCGAGAGCAGGTCGGGCAGGTAGTCGCCGGTGACGTCACCGGGGGTGATGATGCGGGTGCGGGTGCTCCAGTTGTCGGCGATCTGCTTGGTGGACCAGGTGCCGCTGGAGATCACGTAGTGGGTCCAGAAGAGGTCGCCGTCACTGCTGCGCCGGTAGACCAGGTCCTGGTAGCCGTCGCGGTCGAGGTCGGTCTGGAGGACGACGTTGACGCCGTTCCAGTTGCCCCAGGACTCGCGGGCGGCGAAGGACGTGCCGTTGGAGTTCTTGGAGTAGCCGGTCTTGGTGGAGGCGTTGCGCACCCACAGGTCGGCCTTGTGGTCACCGTTGACGTTGGTGTCGTCGAGACGCGGGTAGGTCGCGCCGACGTAGGAGCTGACCTTGCTGAAGACGCTGTAGGCGCCCTTCGCCACGCAGTCCGTCACACCCCAGGACACGACACCGACGATCCGGTTGTTCACGACCAGGGGGCCGCCGGAGTCGCCGTTGCAGGCGCTGGTGGTGCCGGTGTCGCTGCCGGTGGCGGGCTGGCCCGCGCAGACCATGTGCCCCTTGACGAAGTCGCTGCCGTACGCCCCGGCGCAGGTGGTGTCGGACTGGACGGGCAGCGTGGCCGTCTTCAGCGTCTCGGAGATGGCGTCGCTGGTGGAGCTGGTGCGGCCCCAGCCGTAGACCTTGGCGCTGGTGCCGGCCTTGTACGACGTGGTGTCGCCGGACGTCGTCATGCGGATCGGGGTGGCCTTGACCGGGACGGGCAGGGTGAGCACCGCGATGTCGTTGTCGATGGTCGTCGCGTTGTACGACGGGTGGTTCCACTGCCGCCAGACACCGGTGACGGTGCCGCCGTGCAGGTCGCTGCCGTCGGCCGAGGGCAGCTGGGCGGTGCCGGTGACGATGGCGCCGTTGGCGTTCCAGTTGTAGCCCTTGACGCAGTGCGCGGCGGTGAGGATCTTCGTCGGCGCGACGACCGCACCGCCGCAGAAGAAGCCGATGTCGTCGCCGGCGCTGGAGGTGCCCCGGTCGTCGTAGTAGTGGAGCTGCGCCATCCACGGGGCCGAGGTGATGGTGGTCTCGTTGCCGCCGATGATCTTCGGGTCGACGGTGGACGGGCTCGTGTTCGTGCTCGCGCTCAGCGACGCCTTGCTCGTCTTGCCCGCGGTGTCGTCACCGGCCATGGCGCCCGCGACGCGCTTCTCCAGCTCGGCGAGCGACGGTGAGCTGATGGCGGGCTCGATTGTCGGCTGCGGCAGTGCGGTGGCCGCGCCGGCGGACGACGTCAGCAGCGCGGCGGCCACGGCGGCGGCGACGCCTGCCGCGGCGATGGGAACGGCGATGCGTATCCGGCGTCTGTGCCGACCGCCCCCAGGCATGGTTCTACCCACGAATGTCCCCCCTCGGGATCACAAGTTCGAAGAGAGCGTGATCCTACCTGCACGCGAACACGGCAAAGGGCCGCCCCCGTGCACGGGAGCGGCCCTTTGCGCAGTGCCTACCTCAGTCGCCGTTGCCCGGCGTCGGAGTGGTCTTCTGGATCTGCATCAGGAACTCGGCGTTCGACTTCGTCTGCTTCATCTTGTCGAGGAGCAGCTCGACCGCCTGCTGCTGGTCGAGGGCGTGCAGCACCCGGCGCAGCTTCCAGACGATGGCGAGCTCGTCGTTGGCGAGCAGGATCTCTTCCTTACGGGTGCCGGACGCGTCGACGTCCACCGCCGGGAAGATGCGCTTGTCGGCGAGCTTCCGGTCGAGCTTGAGCTCGGCGTTGCCCGTGCCCTTGAACTCCTCGAAGATCACCTCGTCCATGCGGGACCCGGTGTCCACCAGGGCGGTGGCGAGGATGGTCAGCGAGCCGCCGTCCTCGATGTTGCGGGCCGCACCGAAGAAGCGCTTCGGCGGGTACAGCGCCGTCGAGTCGACACCACCGGACAGGATGCGGCCGGAGGCCGGGGCGGCGAGGTTGTACGCACGGCCCAGACGCGTGATGGAGTCCAGCAGGACGACCACGTCGTGACCGAGCTCGACCAGCCGCTTCGCACGCTCGATGGCGAGCTCCGCGACCGTGGTGTGGTCCTCGGCCGGGCGGTCGAAGGTCGAGGAGATGACCTCGCCCTTGACCGACCGCTGCATGTCGGTGACCTCTTCCGGACGCTCGTCGACGAGGACGACCATCAGGTGGCACTCGGGGTTGTTGTGCGTGATCGCGTTGGCGATCGCCTGCATGATCATGGTCTTGCCGGTCTTCGGCGGGGCCACGATCAGACCGCGCTGGCCCTTACCGATCGGCGACACGAGGTCGATGATGCGGGTGGTGAGCACGCCCGGGTCGGTCTCCAGGCGGAGCCGGTCCTGCGGGTACAGCGGCGTGAGCTTGTTGAACTCCGGGCGGCCGCGGCCGTGTTCGGGCGCCATGCCGTTGACGGAGTCCAGGCGCACCAGCGCGTTGAACTTCTCGCGGCGCTCGCCCTCCTTCGGCTGGCGGACCGCACCGGTGATGTGGTCGCCCTTGCGCAGGCCGTTCTTGCGGACCTGGGCGAGGGAGACGTACACGTCGTTCGGCCCGGGCAGGTAGCCGGACGTGCGGATGAAGGCGTAGTTGTCGAGGATGTCCAGGATGCCCGCGACGGGGATCAGGACGTCGTCCTCGGCGATCTGCGGCTCGGAGGCGACGTCGTCGCGGCCGCGACGGCCACGGCGGTCGCGGTAACGCCCGCGACGGCCACGCCGGCCGCCCTCGAAGTCGTCGTCGTCCTGCTGACGGTCACGGTCCTGACGGCCGCCGCCCTGCTGCTGGTTCTGCTGGCCGCGCTGGCCGCCCTGCTGGTCGTCGCCCTTGTTGCCACGACGGTCGCGGTCCCGACCGCCGTCGCGGTCCCGACCGCCGTCGCGGTCCCGACCGCGGTCACGGTCACGGTCACGGCGGTCGCGACGGCGGCCCTCGCCGCCCTCGCCCCCGTCGGACTTGGCGTCGTTCTGGGACTGCTGCTGCGCCTGCGACTCGCCCTTGGGCTCGTTCTTCGCCTCGGCGGCGACCGTCTCGGCGGCGGCCGGGGCACCGGCGTCGGCGGTGGCCCGGCGACGGCGGCGCTCGGAGGGCGCGTCATCGCTGGCCGGCTGGCCGGGGATCTCGATCTGCTGCTGGGCCACGGCCTTCTCGGCCTTCTCGGCGGGGGCCTCGGAGGCCTGCTTCGCGTCCGCCTTCTTCTCCGCCTTGTCGGCGTTGTCCCCCGTACGGGTCCGGGAGGTGGCGCGGCGCTTCGGCTTGGTCTCGGCGGGGGCCTCGGCCTTCGCGGCCGGAGCGGCGCCGCCGGATGCCTGCGCCTCCTTGATGACCTCGATCAGCTGGCTCTTGCGCATACGCGCGGTGCCCCTGATACCGAGGCCGGATGCGACCTGTTGCAGCTCGGCCAGCACCATGCCCTCGAGGCCGGTACCGCGGCGCCGCCGGGAGCCGGCACCGGTGGCAGGCGCGGAGGCGTCCGTGGCGGGCGCGGCAGCGGTCTCCTCGACACGTGCGCCCATCAGATCGGTGGTGTCGCTCACGAAGGGTCCTTCCCTGGAGCGGACGTCGGCCTGTCTGGCTCGGCGACCGGTTGTGCTGTCCGGCTTCGGTCCGTTTGGTGTGAACCGTGCCGGGGCGGTGGTCCGCCTCAGCGGCGGAGGAATCTGGTGATGGCGCTTCCGTATGCCGTGGCACCCAGTGTCAGTGTCACGCGGCGTGGTCGCACCGGTTCCGGAGCGTGCCCTGCGCCCCGCTCAGTGTCCGTGTACGGCGTACGGTCCGACGTACGGAACACAGTGCGGCTTGGGGGGCTCCCGGAAGAATGTCTGTCCCGGACGGGGACACGAGGCACCTCGCCATGGTGGGGTCGGGTGCAGACTTGAGGTTAACACTACCGGATCCAACAAACATTCCCCCTCTCGAAATCCGGCAACCGTGCGCTTTTAAATGTCACTGGAGGTCGCGAGCGGCAGTACGACCGCGCCCTGCGGATCGAGGCTCAGCCGGTTCGCGGCCCAGTCCGCGCCCGCCAGGGCCTGGACCTTGTCGGCGGTGCCCGCGTCGGTCAGCGCCATGACCGTCGGGCCGGCGCCGGAGATCACCGCGGGGACGCCCTCGCCCCGCAGCCGCTCCACCAGCGCCGCGCTCTCGGGCATGGCCGGGGCGCGGTACTCCTGGTGCAGGCGGTCCTCGGTGGCGGGCAGCAGCAGCTCGGGGCGACGCGTCATGGCCTCGACGAGCAGGGCGGCCCGGCCCGCGTTGGTGGCGGCGTCGACGTGCGGCACGGAGCGCGGGAGCAGGCCGCGCGCGGTTTCGGTGAGTACCGGCTTTCCGGGCACGAAAACCACCGGAACGATGGAATCGGCGGGCTCCATCCTGATCGCCCGGGCGGCGCCGCCCTCCATCCAGGACAGCGTGAAGCCGCCCAGCAGACACGCGGCGACGTTGTCGGGGTGGCCCTCGATCTCGGTGGCGAGCTCCAGCAGCGCGGTGTCGTCGAGCTTGGCCTCGGCGCCTATGGTCACGGCCCGGGCGGCGACGATTCCGGCGCAGATGGCGGCCGAGGAGGAGCCCAGGCCCCGGCCGTGCGGAATGCGGTTGGCGCAGACGATCTCCAGGCCGCGCGGCTGTCCGCCCAGCAGATCGAAGGCGGTGCGCAGGGAACGTACGAGAAGGTGCCGCTCGTCGCGCGGGAGCGTCTCGCCGCCCTCCCCCGCGATGTCGATGTGCAGCCCGGAGTCGGCCACCCGGACGACCACGTCGTCGTACAACCCCAGCGCGAGGCCGAGGGCGTCGAAGCCCGGGCCGAGGTTGGCGCTGGTGGCGGGGACGCGCACCCGGACGGCGGCGGCGCGGAACGCTGGACCGGCCATCGCTCGATGACTCTCCTTGAGCTGCGTGATTGTCGAATGACGTGGGACGGACATTCGATGGTGTACGAGAACCCTGGGGGCCGCGGAGACGGCGCGGCTCCGCGGCATATGCGGCGGGCGGGTTCAGTACAGCCTATCGAAGGAAGGTTCCGTGGCGACATAGGGCGCACAGGAGGCGCACGATGCGTGTCGTAAGCCCCCTGTGCACCCCCCGTAGGGAGCCTCCCCGGTCAAGCGCCGTCTTACGCCGGACCGTGTCGAGCGTTACACCGGCGCTCGGCGCGTCGGCGCACGTCAGACCAGTCCGAGGCGCTCCGCGGCGGCCGCCGAGTCGACGGGTACGGTGACCGGCTGCGGGGCACCCGCGACGGCCCAGTCGGGGTCCTTCAGCCCGTTGCCCGTGACGGTGCACACGATCCGCTGCCCCGGGTCGACCTTGCCCTGCTCGGCGGCCTTCAGCAGACCGGCGACGGACGCGGCGGACGCGGGCTCGACGAAGACACCCTCCTGCGAGGCCAACAGCCGGTAGGCGCGCAGGATCTCACGGTCCGTCACCTCGTCGATGAAGCCGCCCGACTCCTCCCGCGCGGCGAGCGCGTACTGCCACGAGGCCGGGTTGCCGATGCGGATGGCGGTGGCGATGGTCGACGGGTCCTTGACGATCTCGCCCCGCACGATCGGGGCGCTGCCCGATGCCTGGAAGCCCCACATCCGGGGCGTCCGGGAGGCGACGCCGTCGGCGGCGTACTCCTTGTAGCCCTTCCAATAGGCCGTGATGTTGCCCGCGTTGCCCACCGGCAGGACGTGGATGTCGGGGGCGTCGCCCAGCATGTCCACGATCTCGAACGCGGCCGTCTTCTGGCCCTCGATACGCACGGGGTTGACCGAATTGACCAGCGCCACGGGGTAGTTGTCGCTCAGCCCGCGCGCGAGCGTGAGGCAGTCGTCGAAGTTGCCGTCGACCTGGAGGATCTTCGCGCCGTGCACGAGGGCCTGGCCCATCTTGCCGAGCGCGATCTTGCCCTGCGGCACGAGCACGGCACAGACCATCCCGGCCCGCACGGCGTACGCGGCGGCGGAGGCCGACGTGTTGCCGGTGGAGGCGCAGATGACGGCCTTCGCGCCCTCCTCCTTGGCCCGGGTGATGGCCATGGTCATACCGCGGTCCTTGAAGGACCCGGTCGGGTTCGCGCCCTCCACCTTGAGGTGGACCTCGCAGCCCGTGCGCTCGGAGAGCACCTGCGCGGGCACGAGCGGCGTACCGCCCTCGCGGAGCGTCACGACCGGCGTGGTGTCCGATACCGGCAGACGGTCCCGGTACTCCTCGATGATTCCGCGCCACTGGTGGGTCATTGCTGGTTACTCTCCTTCAACCCGCATGATGCTGGCGACACCACGCACGGTGTCGAGCTTGCGCAACGCCTCGACGGTCCCGGTGAGGGCGGCGTCGGACGCGCGGTGCGTGACGACGACGAGGGAGGCCTCGCCGTCCTTCCCCGATTGGCGAACCGTATCGATCGAGACTCCGTGCTCGGCGAAGACGGTCGCGACCTGGGCGAGAACACCCGGTTTGTCAGCCACGTCCAGGCTGATGTGGTAGCGCGTGACGACGTCGCCCATCGGGGACACGGTGAGGGCGGCGTAGGCGGACTCGCCCGGTCCGGTCGCGCCGTTGAGCCGGTTGCGGCAGACGGCGACGAGGTCGCCGAGCACGGCCGAGGCCGTCGGGGAACCGCCCGCTCCGGGGCCGTAGAACATGAGCTGCCCGGCGGCGTCGGACTCGACGAACACGGCGTTGTAGGCGCCGCGCACGGAGGCCAGCGGGTGGCTCAGCGGGATCATCGCGGGATGCACGCGCGCGGTGACGGACGCCCCGTCCTCGGCCCGCTCGCAGATGGCGAGCAGCTTGATGGTGCAGCCCATCTCCTTCGCGGAGGCGAAGTCCGCGGCGGTGACCTCGGTCATGCCCTCGCGGTAGACGTCGTCGAGGCGGACGCGCGTGTGGAAGGCGATACCGGCGAGGATGGCGGCCTTGGCGGCGGCGTCGAAGCCCTCGACGTCGGCGGTCGGGTCGGCCTCGGCGTATCCCAGGGCGGTGGCCTCGTCGAGGGCCTCCTGGTAGCCGGCGCCGGTCGAGTCCATCTTGTCGAGGATGAAGTTGGTCGTGCCGTTGACGATGCCCATCACCCGGTTGATCTTGTCGCCGGCGAGGGACTCGCGCAGCGGCCGGATCAGCGGGATGGCACCGGCGACGGCGGCCTCGTAGTAGAGGTCCTTGTCGTGCTCCCCGGCGGCGGCGTGCAGGGCCGCCCCGTCCTGGGCGAGCAGCGCCTTGTTGGCGGAGACGACGGAGGCGCCGTGCTCGAAGGCGGTGGTGATGAGGGTCCGCGCGGGCTCGATCCCGCCGATCACCTCCACGACCACGTCGATGTCGCCGCGTTTGACGAGGGCGGTCGCGTCGGTGGTGACGAGGGCCTGGTCGATGCCCTCCCTGACCCTGTCGGGCCGCCGCACGGCCACGCCCGCCAGCTCCACGGGAGCCCCGATCCGGGCCGCGAGGTCGTCGGCGTGCGTCGTCATGATGCGCGCCACCTCTGAGCCGACCACTCCACAGCCCAGCAGCGCCACCTTCAGCGGACGCGTACGCATCATCCGACCTCGTTTCCTCATTACCGTCTACGGTGCAACCAGTCTCACTCACCGGACGGGAGTTTCTGCCCCCGGTCCGGATCGTGAGACGTCTATTTCATTTTCCCGGGGGCGGCAGACAGGAGATCTTCCGCCCCGCGGCGTTCGGCTTCCCGGCCTTCGGCTCCTCGGCCGTCGGCTTCTCGCTCAGCCGACGTCGAGACGCAGCAGGTCCTCCTCCGTCTCACGGCGGACGATCACCCGGGCCTCCCCCTCACGCACGCTCACGACCGGCGGCCGCAGCACGTGGTTGTAGTTGCTGGCCATGGACCGGCAGTAGGCACCCGTGGCCGGTACGGCGATGAGGTCACCCGGTGCCACGTCGGCCGGCAGGAACGCGTCCTTGACCACGATGTCCCCGCTCTCGCAGTGCTTGCCGACGACCCGGGCGAGCATCGGCTCGGCGTCGGAGGTGCGGGAGACCAGCGCGACGCTGTACTCGGCGTCGTACAGCGCGGTACGGATGTTGTCCGACATGCCGCCGTCGACGGAGACGTACGTCCGCAGGCCGTCGAGGGGCTTGACGGTGCCGACCTCGTAGAGAGTGAAGGCGGTCGGGCCGACGATGGCGCGCCCCGGCTCGACGGAGATGCGCGGCGTGCGCAGCTTGGCGGCCTCGCACTCACGGCTGACGATCTCGCTGAGCGCCTTGGCGATCTCGTGCGGCTCGCGCGGGTCGTCGTCACTCGTGTACGCGATCCCGAGCCCGCCGCCGAGGTCGATCTCGGGCAACTCGACGCCGTGCTCGTCGCGGACGTCCTTGAGCAGCGAGACGACCCGGTGGGCGGCGACCTCGAACCCGGACATGTCGAAGATCTGCGAACCGATGTGGCTGTGGAGGCCGACGAGTTCGAGCCCGTCGAGCTGGAGGGCACGGCGTACGGCCTCGGCGGCCTGCCCGCCGGCCAGCGGGATGCCGAACTTCTGGTCCTCGTGGGCCGTGGCGATGAACTCGTGGGTGTGCGCCTCGACGCCGACGGTGATCCGGATCAGGACCTTCTGCCGCTTCCCGAGGCTCTCCGCGATGTGGGCGACCCGGACGATCTCCTGGAAGGAGTCGAGCACGATGTGGCCCACACCGGCCTCGACGGCCCTGGTGATCTCGTCGACGGACTTGTTGTTGCCGTGGAAGGCGATGCGGTCGGCGGGCATGCCGGCGGACAGGGCGGTGGCCAGCTCGCCGCCGGAGCAGACGTCGACGTTCAGCCCTTCCTCGTGCAGCCAGCGCACGACGGCACGGGAGAGGAACGCCTTGCCGGCGTAGTAGACGTCGGCGCCGGTCCCGAACGCGGTGCGCCACGCACGCGCGCGTGCCCGGAAGTCGGCCTCGTCGAGGATGTAGGCCGGGGTGCCGAACTCCTCGGCGAGCCGCGTGACGGAGATCCCTCCGACGGTGGCGGCACCGTGCTCGTCACGCGTCACGGTCTGCGCCCAGATCTTCGGATCCAGGACGTTGAGGTCGGCGGGCGGGCCAGAGTAGTGGCCCTCGGGGAGGACGTCGGCGTGACGGGGCCCGGCAGGGTGTGCGGAACGGCTCATGATCGGTATGCGTCTCTCAGAGATGGTCGGGTGCGTCGATGCCGAGCAGGGACAGGCCACCGGCCAGCACCGCCCCGGCGGCTTCGGCGAGAGCGAGCCGGGCACGGTGGGCGGCCGAGGGTTTCTCGTCGCCCAGGGGCAGCACGGCCGGGAGCAGCGGCAGCGTGGCGTCGGCGACGGCGACGAGGTGCCGGGCCAGGCGGTCGGGGCTGCGGTGGGTGGCGGTGGTGGTGAGGATGCGGGGGTGGTCGCCGAGTGCGGCGAGAAGAGCTTCCGCGTCGCTCACGGGACCGGGCTCGGGGTGGAAGCCCAGGTCGGCGGCGTTGCGCAGGAGTGCCCGGGTGCGGGCGTGGGCGTACCGGACGCGGAAGAGAGGGTTGGTCTCCCGCTGGACCAGGTGATCGCCGGGGATCCGGGGCCGGTCGTGGGCGGCCGGACAGAGCAGGGCCCAGCGGGCGGCGT
>NZ_DF968248.1:0-1108 GCF_001270025.1 Streptomyces azureus
TCGGCCCGAATCTGCCGACGACCGGTGCGCCCGGCCCGCTGGCCGCGCAGCCCGCACCGGCGACCGGCCCGGGTGAGCCCACCGCGCGCCTGAACCCGAAGTACCTCTTCGACACGTTCGTCATCGGCGCCTCCAACCGCTTCGCGCACGCCGCCGCGGTCGCCGTCGCCGAGGCACCGGCGAAGGCATACAACCCCCTGTTCATCTACGGGGAGTCCGGGCTCGGCAAGACACACCTGCTGCACGCGATCGGCCACTACGCGCGCAGCCTCTACCCGGGCACGCGGGTGCGGTACGTGAGCTCGGAGGAGTTCACCAACGAGTTCATCAACTCGATCCGCGACGGCAAGGGCGACAGCTTCCGCAAGCGCTACCGCGAGATGGACATCCTGCTCGTCGACGACATCCAGTTCCTGGCGGACAAGGAGTCGACGCAGGAGGAGTTCTTCCACACCTTCAACACGCTCCACAACGCCAACAAGCAGATCGTGCTGTCCTCCGACCGGCCGCCCAAGCAGCTGGTCACGCTGGAGGACCGGCTGCGGAACCGTTTCGAGTGGGGTCTGATCACCGACGTGCAGCCGCCCGAGCTGGAGACGCGGATCGCGATCCTCCGCAAGAAGGCGGTGCAGGAGCAGCTGAACGCACCGCCGGAGGTGCTGGAGTTCATCGCGTCCCGGATCTCGCGCAACATCCGCGAGCTGGAGGGCGCGCTGATCCGGGTCACGGCGTTCGCCTCGCTCAACCGGCAGCCGGTGGACCTGGGCCTGACGGAGATCGTCCTCAAGGACCTCATCCCCGGCGGCGAGGACTCGGCCCCCGAGATCACGTCGACGGCCATCATGGGCGCGACGGCCGACTACTTCGGGCTGACCGTCGAGGACCTGTGCGGCACCTCCCGCGGACGCGCCCTCGTCACCGCCCGGCAGATCGCCATGTACCTGTGCCGTGAGCTCACGGACCTGTCGCTGCCGAAGATCGGCGCGCTGTTCGGCGGCCGCGACCACACGACGGTCATGCACGCGGACCGCAAGATCCGCAATCTGATGGCCGAGCGCCGCTCGATCTACAACCAGGTCACCGAGCTGACCAACCGCATCAAGAACGG
>NZ_DF968249.1:0-69788 GCF_001270025.1 Streptomyces azureus
TACCCACCCGCACACCGACCTGACCAAGCACTACTAGTGCCCCGGCAGGCAACGTTCGCCCCGTCGCGGGGCAGGCGGGACTTTGCGGACACCCCCTAGGGACGTCAGTCGCCTCCGAGGGAGTCCAGGAACGGCTCGATCGCCGCGCGCCAGGCCTCCGGCTGGTCGTAGTGGACCAGGTGGCCGGCGTCGGCGACCTCCGCGTACTGGCCGCGGGGCAGGACGCGGACCATCTCCTGGGCCTCGGCCCTGCCCAGCTCGCCGTCGAGGCCGCGCACCACCAGGGCCGGGCACCGGACCTGGGCCAGCTCCTCCCAGTGCGCGTCGTACACCCACGTCTCGCGGGAGCGGAGCATCTGCTCCGGGTCGAAGACCGGGCGCCAGCCGTCGGGGGACTCGGCCATCACCTCGGCGTAGAACTCGCCGCGGGCCGGGTTGGGCCGCTCCACCCAGGGGTCGTCCTCGCCGAACCACTTGCGGACGTCGGCGAGCGTGGCGAAAGGCAGCGGCCAGGACTTGAACCACTGGTCCCACTCGCGCTGCGAGGCGACACCGAGCGCGGAGGCCCGCATGTCGCAGATGATCAGGCCCCGGACCAGATCGGGGCGCTTGGCGGCGAGCTGCCAGGCGGTCAGCGCGCCCATGGCGTGGCCGATGAGGACGACCGGGGCGAGGCCGAGCTGTTCGAGGGCGGCCTCGGCGTCGTCGACGTAGGCGTCACGCGTGAAGGAGCCCTGGGGGGGCTTGTCGCTGCGGCCGTGGCCGCGCTGGTCCAGGGCGACCGCCCGGTACCGGCCGGACAGCCAGCGGGCGGTGGACGCCCAGTGCGAGGCGCGGCCCATCAGGCCGTGGAGTAACAGCACGCCCGGGGAGCCGTCCGGTACGTCCCGCGCCGGATCGGATCCTGCCGGATCGGTCTTGGGCGGGTCGCCGAACTCCCAGGCCGCGAGGCGTACGCCTCCCCTCCCGGTCACGTCGATGCGTCGCGCCATGTCCTGGCACCCCCCAAGCTTCGCGCGGACCGTGCCCTCTCGGGCCGGTCGGTCCTGTGAACCGTGTTCTGCCTGTTGTGCCTGTCGCCGTTCCTTGTGGTTCCTGTCGGTGTGCACATCCCTGTAGCGCACATTCCGGTTCGTTCGTCACCGCAGGTTATCGAATAGCCATTCGATGAGGCCGTTCTCGCGGACAACACCCCTCGTTCGAGTGACCGCCCTCAAGGATTGATCGCCTGGACCGAGGGGAGATCTTCAACGGGAGGCGGACCGCTCGGGGAAACCGGTCCGAAGGGGATGACCCTGAGAGCTCGGGGCTCCGGGTCAGCACAGGGGAGGACAGGCCCCGGCGCCACACGGCGCCGGGGCTCTCCCCATCTGAACGGCACATCCTTCCGCCCCCTCCCCGGCCGGGTGACATCGCTGTCAGGCCACGGCCAAGAGCCCTCAGGTCATATGCCTTACGCGACAGCGTCGCACGGGAAACGGGCGAGCGCTGCCATTCGACGGACTGAATCCAGGATTCGACGGGATCACGCCAACACCACAACGGCCCCACGCACCACGCGAGTTGGCGACCACCCCGGGACCGGGTTCGCGGCCGGGCCCCCCGGGCTCAGGGCTTGGCGACGAACACGTGGGAGGCGACGTCCGACTCCAGCTCGGCCGCCTCGCCACCGCTGCCGACCAGCACACCGCCGGCCGACTCCGTCACGCTCACCACCGAGCCGGGCTGCACGCCCGCCCGCCGCAGCGTGTACATCAGCTGCGCATCCGTCTGGATCGGCTCGCCGATACGGCGCACCACGACCGTCTTGCCCTCCGCGCCCGGGTCGAGGCTGGCCAGCGACACCATGCCCTCGTCCAGGAACGGGTCGGCACCGTCCTTCTCGCCGAGCTCCTCCAGACCCGGGATCGGGTTGCCGTACGGCGACTCCGTCGGGTGCCGCAGCAGCTCCAGGACGCGACGCTCCACGGCCTCGCTCATCACGTGCTCCCAGCGGCACGCCTCGGCGTGGACCTGCTCCCACTCCAGACCGATCACGTCGACGAGCAGACACTCGGCGAGGCGGTGCTTGCGCATCACGCGCGTGGCGAGCCGGCGGCCCTCGTCGGTGAGCTCCAGGTGCCGGTCGCTGGCGACGGACACCAGGCCGTCGCGCTCCATCCGCGCCACGGTCTGGCTCACCGTCGGCCCGCTCTGGTCCAGCCGCTCGGCGATACGGGCGCGCATGGGGACCACACCCTCTTCCTCCAGCTCGAGGATGGTGCGGAGATACATCTCCGTGGTGTCGATCAGTCCGGACATACGTGCCCCTCGAATGAGATCTGCCGGAGGCTGGACGGCTCACCGGCGTGTGCGCTGGCCCTGCACCCAATTCTGCCGGATACCACCGACAACCGTGCCGCGGGAGGGAAAGCGGGGGTTACCCGGGCCCGCGGAGGGGTACAGCAGAGCCTTTCACAACCGTACGGAGCCCGCTCGCGGCCCTGCCGAGCATTTCCCGGCCGTATTGACACCGCGCTGGTCCAGACCGCACCGTGATGCGCGACACAAGCCGCCGAGGCCAGCCCGAAGGGACCCCGTATGAGCCACCGCGCGCCGGCCGGCCAGTTCCTCGACGCCGCGATCGGCCTGCTGCGGCGGGTCCGCGACGAGGAGGCCGACAGCATCGCGGCGGCCGGGACGCTCCTCGCCGACACCGTCGAGAACGGCGGCCGCCTCTTCGCCTTCGGCGCCGGGCACTCCTCCCTCGCCGCGCAGGACCTCGTCTACCGCGCCGGCGGTCTGGCCCTGATGAACCTGCTCGCCGTGCCGGGTGTCGTCGGCGTCGACGTCATGCCCGCACCGCTCGGCTCCGCCCTGGAACGCGTCGACGGCCTCGCGAGCGCCGTCCTGGACAACTCCCCGCTGCGCGAGGGCGACGCCCTGCTGATCATCTCCCTCTCGGGGCGCAACGCCCTTCCCGTGGAGATGGCCATGAGCGCGCGCGTCCTGGGAGTGAAGGTCATCGGCGTGACGTCGGTGGCGTACGCCTCGGAGACGAAGTCCCGGCACGCCTCGGGGACGTACCTCAAGGACCACTGCGATCTCGTCCTCGACTCGAAGATCGCGGTCGGCGACGCGGAACTCACCCTCGACAACGTGCCCGCCCCCTTCGCCCCCGCCTCCACGGTCGTCACCTCGGCCCTCCTCCAGGCCGTCATGGCGACGACGGCCGCCACCCTCGCCGACCGCGGCGTCGAGCCCCCGCTCCTGCGCTCCGGGAACGTCGACGGGGGCCACGACTGGAACGGGCGGGTGATGGAGCGGTACCGGGACCGGATCTTCTACCGGCACTGACAGTCGCTCACTCCTCGTCCGACAACCCCGCGAGATCCAGCGCCGCGGCGATCCGTACCGCCACGTCCTCCGCGTACATCGCGTCGGACCGCTCGAAGGCACTGCGCCCCGCGCCCCGCAGGAACGTCACGACACCCAGCGTCCGCCCCCGGCTGCGCAGCACCGCGCACAGGGCGTGCACGGCGTCCGGCGGCCACTGGCGGACCAGGGCCCACTCCCGGGCCTGCTCGGGCGAGGCGGCGCCCGCACTCGCCCGCAGCGCGCCGACCCGCTCCACGCACTGCAGGGCCGGATGCCCCTCGGCGTACCGCACGGGCAGCCCCGCGCGGTCGGCGAGCTTGCTCGGACCCGGCGCCCCGGAGGGCGTCGCGGCGACCCGCACCAGCCGTACCGGCCCCTCGGTCTCCGTGTCGGTGAGCGCGCCGCCGGCCACCCGGTCGATCAGCGCGTGGTCGGCGAAACCGGCCAGGGCGAAGTCCAGGTGGACGGTCGCGGCCTCCGCGGGGTCCTCGCACTCGGCGGCGGCCCGCGACGCCCGGTGCAGCTGCTGCGTACGGAACCGCAGCAGCGACGCCTCCTGCTCGGCCTGCTTGGCCTCCGTCACGTCCTGGAACAGCCAGCCCACGCCCAGCGGAACCGGCTCCTCCGCCAGCGGCGAGGCCAGCCGCAGGAAACCGCTGCGCCAGCAGCGCCGCCGCTCCCCCTCGGACGTACGCACCGTCACCCACACCTCGGCGGGCGCGGGCGGCGCGCCCTCCGCCAGCACATGCTGAAGCGCGCTCTCCAGCTCCTCCACGCCCTGCGCGAGCAGTTCCCCGAGCGGCCGCCCGAGCACGGACGTACGCCCCGTGCCCAGCGCCTTGGCCGCGTGCGCGTTCACCACGGCGGGCCGCAGGTCGACGTCCACCAGCACGACACCCCAGCTGGCGTCCTCGAACAGCGCCTCGCTCAACGCGATCGACCGCTCCAGATCGATCTGCGCGTGCACCTCGCTGAAGGCGCAGTACACACCCGCGGGCTTTCCGTCCGGACCCCGCACAGCCGCCGACTGCGTCCGTACGAGCACCCTCCCGCCGTCCTTCGTCAGCAGCGCGAACTCGTGCACCTGGCGGCCCGGCGCGTCCATGGCGGACAGCAGCCGCCCCTCGACCTCCTCGGCGTCCGCGCTGCGCACGGCCCAACCGGCAAGGCCCCGCCGCCCCACGGCCTCGTCCGCGCTCCATCCCAGGATCCGCTCGGCCTCGCGGTTCCAGTGCGTCACGACCCCGTCGGCGTCGAAGGCGCACAGCGCCGCGTCCATGCCGTCCAGCAGCGCGGCAAGGAGATCCGAACCATCCGAATTGTCCCGCTCGGGCTCGTCCGGCCCCAGCTCGTCGGTGGTCCCACTACGCCGGGAAGCACTCACCTGGACCCCCTGCAGGCTGCGTCCGCACGTACGGCACGCCGGTTCGCTACTTGCAATCATTCAACTGGAACGTGACCCAGCGCACACCGAGTTCCCGCAACATTGCAGGAATCGTTGTACGGCGGCGATCCCCACGTCAACGCCCGGAGAGCGGTCTGCCGCGGACTCAGTCGATCAACGACAAGGCCCCAGTACCACTCCCGCGCCGCGCGTACACCTCGATCTCGATCTTCATCCGCGGATCCGCGAGACCGCACACCAACATCGTCGCGGCCGGCCGCACCTCACCGAAGCACTTGCGCAGCACCGGCCAGCACGGTTCGAAGTCCTCCCGCTCCGGCAGCAGGTACCGCACCCGCACGACGTCCGCGAACGAACACCCCGCCTTCTCCAGCGCGGCCCCTATGTTCCGCAGACACTGCTCGGCCTGCTCCACGACGTCGTCGGAGATCGTCATGTCCGAGTAGTCGAACCCGGTCGTGCCCGACACATGCACCCAGTCCCCGTCCACCACGGCCCGGGCGTACCCGATCCGCTCCTCGAACACCGAGCCGCTGAGAATCGCCTGTCGCTGCGTCATGGGCGGAACGGTAGGTGGCCTTCGGTCATACGTCTAACGGCGTCATGGGCTCAGCGTCACGTCACACACCGAAAGGAGGTCACTCGCTCCCCGACCGAGAGGTCGCCGAGTGACCAGCCCCAGTCATCACGATCGGCAAGATCAGGGAGATGCACCCGATGACTACGTTTCCTGTGGGCGAGCAGACCCACCAGGCTGTGCTTCCTCAGCAGCCCGCTCTGGAATCCGTGGGAGCAGACACCCCTGGGAGCAGGGACGAAACGGCTCACGGACATCCCGCCGCCGGGCGGGACACCGGCAGGGAACATGGGCGAGGGGAGACCGGCGGGCGAGGCATCCCAGCCCGTCGGCGTCACGCCGAGAGCGCCGTTCCGGCGGCGCGGGCGGCAGACGGGAGTGGTGACGCTCGCGCATTGGACCAGAGCTGTCGGTCGCGTGCAGGCGGGGCGGGCGTGTGCAGGGTCTTCGTGCTGTCCAGGGACGGGAAGCCTCTCATGCCCTGTCATCCCGCCCGTGCTCGCGAACTGTTGGGCAAGGGACGGGCCGTGGTCGTCCGGCAGGTGCCCTTCGTGATCCGCCCGAGCAGTCGGCGGTGTCCTCTCGGAAAAACAGTTGAGCGGCCGAGAGCGGCTGCCTAGGGTAGCTACCACTTCAGAAGGGAGGTGGTTCGGCAGATGTATGCATACCGGACGGAAGAGGTGGCTGCGGGCTAGCAGCCCGACACCACACACAGTGCGGTGCCGGACCAGCACGTGAGCGAAACGTGCAGCCGGCCCAATCTCCAGCAGTCACCCGACCCGCGAGCCGCCGGTACGTCCGGCCGGCCCTCCTCTGGAGGACCAGGCTCGCGGGTCGTCTGCGTTTTCGGGGGGCGACGGTGGTGCGTGAGTGGCGCGACGATCGGATCGGCAGCGCTCTGCGAGGTGAGAATCCGGCCGTGATGCGGAGGCTGGACGCCGGGTTCGCGGTGATCGGCGATGTGCAGTTTCTGCCCGGCTACTCCGTGTTGCTGACCGATGATCCCTCGGTGGAGCGGCTGTCGGAACTGCCGCAGAGCAGGCGGCTGGCGTTCCTGCGGGACATGGAGCGGCTGGGGGAAGCCGTCGAGCGGGCCTGTCGGCGGGTGGAGTCGGGGTTTCGGCGGGTCAATCTGGAGATTCTCGGGAACGCCGACGCGTTCCTGCACGCGCATGTGTGGCCGCGTTACGACTGGGAGCCCGAGGATCTCGTGCGGCTGCCCGTGTGGCTGTATCCGCGGGAGATGTGGGGCGAGGAGCGGTACGCGCTCGGGGCGCGGCACGCACCGATGCGGGAGGCGATCGGTGAGGAGCTGGACCGGCTCACGGGGTGAGACGTGCGGACGGCCTCACCCGGAGCCGGGTGAGGCCGTGTGTGGGACGGATCAGCGGACGATGTCCTCGTAGCCCTCGATCTCGCGGGGGTCGCGGGAGCCGGGGCCGGTGTAGCGGGCCGAGGGGCGGACCAGGCGGCCCGTGCGCTTCTGTTCGAGGATGTGGGCGGACCAGCCGGCCGTGCGGGCGCAGGTGAACATGGACGTGAACATGTGGGCCGGGACCTCGGCGAAGTCCAGGACGATGGCTGCCCAGAACTCGACGTTGGTGGCCAGGACCCGGTCGGGGCGGCGGGCGTGGAGTTCCGCCAGGGCCGCCTTCTCCAGGGCCTCGGCGACCTCGAAGCGGGGGGCGCCCAGTTCGCGGGCCGTGCGGCGCAGCACCCTCGCCCTGGGGTCCTCGGCGCGGTAGACGCGGTGGCCGAAGCCCATGAGGCGTTCGCCCTTGTCGAGGGTTTGCTTGACGTAGGCCTCGGCGTCGCCCGTGCGCTCGATCTCCTCGATCATGTGCAGGACGCGGGAGGGGGCGCCGCCGTGCAGCGGGCCGGACATCGCGCCCACCGCGCCGGAGAGCGCGGCCGCGACGTCCGCGCCGGTCGACGCGATGACCCTCGCCGTGAACGTGGACGCGTTCATGCCGTGTTCCGCGGCGCTCGTCCAGTACGCGTCCACCGCCGCCACGTGCTTGGGGTCCGGCTCGCCGCGCCAGCGGATCATGAAGCGTTCGACGACGGAGTGGGCCTTGTCGATCTCGCGCTGCGGGACCATCGGCAGGCCTTGGCCGCGGGCCGACTGGGCGACGTAGGACAGGGCCATGACGGCCGCCCGGGCCAGGTCCTCGCGGGCCTGTTCGGCGTCGATGTCCAGGAGGGGTTTCAGGCCCCAGACGGGCGCGAGCATGGCCAGGGCCGACTGGACGTCGACGCGGATGTCGCCGGAGTGGACGGGGATGGGGAACGGCTCGGCGGGAGGCAGGCCCGGATTGAAGGCGCCGTCGACGAGCAGGCCCCAGACGTTGCCGAAGGAGACGTGCCCGACCAGATCCTCGATGTCGACGCCCCGGTACCGGAGTGCGCCGCCCTCCTTATCCGGTTCGGCGATCTCCGTCTCGAACGCGACGACTCCCTCGAGCCCGGGTACGAAGTCGGACATCAGGCGGCTCCTCGTGATGTAAGCGACAGATGGTGTGATGTGGGGTGGGACGAACGAACCATGTGTCAGTCAGCTTGCGAAGCGGGCGGCCGTCCGGTGGATCCACGGTCGTGCGCGGCGACTCGCGGTCCCGGCCGGTCTCCCCTGTGATGCCCCGTGCGGCTGACGGTCACCCAACCGGAACGGCACGGAAACGATATCCCCGAGTGCCACCGTTGGGGAGAGTTCACGGCACTCAGTGCCAGTCAGTGACGAAGGACACCGTCCGTACGGCAAGATGACCGGGTGACCGACCGCGACGCCGTCCCCTTCGACCTGGCCTCGATGCGCAAGCAGTACCGGGCCGAGGGCCTCTCCGAGACCGAGCTGGCCGCCACCCCCGTCGAGCAGTTCGCGCGCTGGTTCAAGCAGGCCGCGACGGACGGCGGGCTGTTCGAGCCGAACGCCATGGTCGTCTCGACGGCCGACGCCGAGGGGCGGCCCAGCGCCCGCACGGTGCTGCTGAAGCACTTCGACGAGCAGGGCTTCGTCTTCTACACGAACTACGACTCCCGCAAGGCACGTGACCTGGCGGAGAACCCGTACGTCTCGCTGCTGTTCCCCTGGCATCCGATGGCCCGGCAGGTCATCGTGACCGGGGTCGCGCGGCGTACCGGGCGGGACGAGACGGCGGCGTACTTCCGCACCCGGCCGCACGGCTCGCAGCTGGGTGCCTGGGCCAGCGCGCAGTCCTCGGTGATCGCCACCCGCGCGGACATCGACGGGGCGTACGCCGAGCTGGCGGCCCGCTATCCCGAGGGTGAGCAGGTGCCCGTGCCGCCGAACTGGGGCGGTTTCCGGGTGGCCCCGCAGACGGTGGAGTTCTGGCAGGGCCGCGAGAACCGGCTGCACGACCGGTTGCGGTACGTGGAGCGGGCCGACGGGAGCTGGCGGGTGGAGCGGCTCAGTCCCTGACCCTGCCGAGCGCCTGCTCCAGCAGCCCCGCCCACTGCTCGACCACCCGCTCCCGGCGCGCCGCGTCGTCGGTGAGGAGGTTGGCCAGGCCCAGGCCCCGGGCCATGTCGAGGAGGCCCTGGACGGTTTCGCGGACGCCGGGGACGGATTCGTCGACGGCCAGGAGGTCGACGGCTATGCGGTGGGTCTCGCGGCCCACGCGGGATTCGAGTTCGGTGACGCGGGGGCGGAGCTGGTCCTCGTTGGAGGCGGCCACCCAGAGGTGGAGGGCCGCGCGGAACAGCGGTCCCGTGTAGAGGTCGACCAGGGCCGCGACGACCGCGTGGCGGTCTCCGGCCGCGCCCTCCGGGAAGAGGGCGCGCAGGGCCGTGGAGCGTTCCTCGGCGACGTACTCGACGGCCGCCGTGAAGAGGTCCTCGCGGGTCGGGAAGTGGTGCTGGGCGGCGCCGCGGGAGACGCCGGCGCGTTCGGCCACGACGGAGACGGTGGAACCGGCCCAGCCGTGTTCGGCGAGGCAGGCCACGGCGGCTTCCAGGAGCCGCTGCCGGGTGGCCCGGCTGCGGTCCTGCTTGGGGACTCGCTCCGCGCGGTCGACCGTGCTCACACCGCCCATGTCCTCACACCACCCATGCCGGATCCCGTCGTTCGAGCAAGGCCGTCATCCCCTCGCGGGCCTGCGGGGAGGAGAACAGCCGGGCCGAGAGCGCGGTCAGGCCGGCCGCGTCCCGGTCGAAGGCTTCCAGCACCCTAGCCGTGAGCAGCCGTTTCGTCTCGGTCAGGGCGTCGGGGGCTGACTTGCGCAGGCCGTCCAGGATGGGAGCCAGTGCGGTGTCGACGTCGTCGGCGTGAGTGGTGAGCAGGCCCGTACGGGCTGCCTCCGCCGCGTCGAACCGTTCGCCGGTGAGGTAGTAGCGGGCCAGCGCGCGCGGGTCGGTGCGCGGAAGCAGCGGCAGGGAGATGACGGCGGGGGCGACGCCGATGCGGACCTCCGTGAAGGCGAAGGTCGCCTCGGTGGAGGCGACGGCGATGTCGCAGGCGGCCAGCAGGCCGAGGCCGCCCGCGCGGACGTGGCCGGTGACCCGGGCGACGACCGGCTTGGGCAGTTCGACGATCTGCCGCACCAGACCGACCAGGGCTTCCGGGGGCGGGGGGTCGCGGAGGTCGGCGCCCGAGCTGAAGGTGTTGCCGGTGTGGGTGAGGGCGACCGCGCGGACGCCGGTGTCCTGGCCGGCGTCCGTGAGCGCGTCGGCCAGTTCACCGACGAGGGCCGCCGACAGGGCGTTGCGGTTGTGGGGTGAGTCGAGGGTGAGGGTCTCGACGGCACGCGCGAGTGCCCGGCTGACCAGGGTCATGCGCGCTCCCTGAGCTGTCGGCGCCGGATCTTGCCGGGGGCCGCCCGGGGGACGCCGTCGATGAAGGTGACGTGCCGGATCCGCTTGTAGGGGGCCACGCGCTCGGCGACGTACATCATGATCTCCGCCTCGGAGAGGTCGGTGCGGGCCGGCTGGCGGACGACGTACGCGTGCGGGATCTCGTTGCCGTCGTCGTCGCACGTGCCGATGACGGCGGCGTCGGCGATGCCCGGGTGGGTGAGCAGCGGCGCCTCCAGCCCGGCGGGGGCCAGGGCGGCGTCGTGGATGGGCAGTTCGACGAGCGGGACGTCTGCGTACTCGCTGCGGAACATGGTTCCTCCTCGCGCACGGGCCGTCTCAGTACGATGAGCAACTGGAACCCGGGCGGACAGCCGCCGTACGACCCGCACGGCGGGCAGCCGTACCCGCCGCCCCCGCCGGGGCCCTACCCGCCGCCTCCGCCCGGCCCTACCCGCCGCCTCCGCCCGGCCCTACTCGCCCTCGCCCGGCCCCTTCACACGGCTGCGGCGGCTGCGGCGGCTGCGGGCGCATTACGGGATCACGGCGCGGGGGGTATCGGTGTGCTAGTGCCCCGGCACTAGGTCTGTTCGGGCCTAGCCGTCGATGTCGAGCGCCGTCCCGTACAACCGGTCCACGTACAACCGGACGACCACCCGCCGTTCGGCCACCTGCTGCTCCAGGAACGCGTCATCGTCCTCCGGCCTCGCCCCCTTCGGGATGATCCCGAGCAGCTCCCGACCGACCTCGTCGCCGGGAACCGTCGTAACCTCGGAAACCTCCGCCTCGCCCTCCGCGACGGCGAACGACCACACGTCACCGCCCTGCACATGCAGCGCCGCGCGCGGATTGTGCCGCAGCTGCCTGACCTTGACGCGGCCGGCCGTCGTCGAGAAGCGCACGATCCGGGCGTCGGGGTCCCAGCTGTAGACCATGGTGGTCAGATGGGGCCGACCGTTGCGCTTGACGGTGGCGAGAGTGCCGAACTGCTGCTTGCCGAGAAGGCCGGAGAGGGCTTCGTCGGACAGCGGGCGGGGTGCGGGACCTTGAGTCACGATCAGGTCAACTTCGCCTCCCCGCGAGGAAATTTCGCGGTCGGCGTCCGAGCGCCAGCAGCACTCGGACCGAGGCATAGGGTGGCTCGGCAGGGGGTGGCGTGAACATGGAGAACGCGATGGTGGCCGTCCCGTCAGGGCGGGTGACGCTGTCGGACCGGCGGACGCAGCGGAGTTGGGCCGTCGAGGTCGCCGCCTTCCGCATGTCGGCGTTCCCGGTCACTCAGGCCTGGTACGCCCAGGTCACCGGTGCGCGGCCGAGTGCGGCTCGCGGTGACCGGCTGCCCGTCGAGAGGGTGTCGTGGTGGGACGCGGTGCGGTTCTGCAACGCGCTGTCCCGGGCGGAAGGGCTGACGCCCGTGTATCGCCTGTGCGGTGAGTCCGAGTCGGTCGACCGGGACGTCTCCGGTGACGGGTACCGGCTGCCGAGCGAGGCCGAGTGGGAGCACGCCTGCCGGGCCGGCAGCGGTGGGCCGCGGTACGGGGGGCTCGATGAGATCGCCTGGTATCGCGGCAACTCCGAGGAGCGGATCCATCCCGTGGGCGGCAGGCAGCCCAACGCGTGGGGCCTCTACGACATGCTGGGCAACGTCTGGGAGTGGTGCTGGGACGTCTACGACGCCGAGGTCTACGGCACCTACCGGGTGCTGCGGGGCGGCGGCTGGGCCGACGAGCACTGGAGTTGCCGTGCTTCGGTCCGGCGCCGTAGTCATCCGACGTTCCGGATCGACGACGTGGGATTTCGTGTGGCGCGGGCATACCAGCCGCGGTGAACGCGTCCCGTCGCCCTAGCCCTCCAGCCCCGTACCCTCCAGCGCCGCCGTCTTCCGGCGGCCGCGGCCGACCTGGGTCCGTACCGCTCCCATGCTCGCCGCGATGACGAGGGCGATCGCGGCGGCCTGCATGGCGATGAGGGCCTGGCCGAGGAGGAGGAAGCCGGCCGTCGCAGCGATGGCCGGTTCCAGGCTCATCAGGATCGCGAAGGCGGAGGCGGGCAGGCGGCGCAGGGCGAGCAGTTCGAGGGTGTAGGGCAGGACCGAGGAGAGCAGGGCCACCGCCGCGCCCAGGCCCAGCGTCACCGGGTCGACCAGCTTCGTGCCCGACTCGGCGATGCCGAGGGGCAGGAACAGCACCGCCCCCACCGCCATCGCCAGCGCCAGGCCGTCCGCCTGCGGGAAGCGGCGGCCCGTACGGGCGCTGAAGATGATGTAGGCCGCCCACATGGCGCCGGCACCCAGGGCGAAGGCCACTCCTGTGGGGTCGAGGCCGCTGAAGCCGCCCCCGCCGAGGAGGAAGACGCCGGCGAGGGCGAGTGCCGCCCAGACGACGTTGATCGCGCGGCGGGACGCCAGGACCGAGAGGGCGAGTGGGCCGAGGACCTCCAGGGTGACCGCGGGGCCCAGCGGGATACGGGCGACGGCCTGGTAGAAGAGGCCGTTCATGGCGGCCATGGTGATGCCGAAGACGACGACCGTGCCCCAGTCGGTGCGCGAGTGTCCGCGCAGCCGCGGGCGGCAGACCAGCAGCAGGACGACCGCCGCCACGAGCAGCCGCAGCGCCACCACCCCGAGGGCGCCCGCCCTCGGCATCAGCATCACGGCCAGCGCGCCGCCGAACTGCACGGAGATCCCGCCCGCGAGCACCAGGCCCACCGGCCCGAGGGAGCCCAGCCGGCCCGGCCCGGCGGCCGGTGCGGCGGCAGCGGCGGTTGTCGCGGGCTGGGGCGTGGTGACGCTGTCAGGGGTGGTCACGGGGCGGTCCTGTGCTCGGCTCGGCTGCGCACTCGGGCTGCGTACGTGCACCGTCTTGCACGTTCGCGTACATCCCGATGCACTGTCCAGTCCAGAGTAATGGACTCGGTCAGGCGCGTAAACCGCTTATGCCACTGTCTCGGAATGCGGGCTCTCAGCGGCGGGCGAGGTACAGGTTCAGCGCCTTGTACAGCAGCCGGTTGAGCGGGAAGTCCCACTCGCCGAGGTACTCGACGGCCTCGCCGCCGGTGCCCACCTTGAACCGGAGCAGACCCAGCAGGTGGCTGGACTCGTCCAGCGTGTCGGTGATGCCGCGCAGGTCGTAGACGGCGGCGCCCAGTTCATGGGCGTCCGTCATCATGCGCCACTGCACGGCGCTGCTCGGCTGGACCTCGCGCCGCCGGCTGGTGGAGGCGCCGTAGGAGTACCAGACGTGGTCGCCGACGGTCAGCATCGTCGCGGCGGCCAGCACCTCTCCGTCGTGGTACGCGAGGTAGAGCCGCATCCGGTCCGGGTGCTCGGCCGTGAGCGCGCTCCACATGCGCTGGAAGTAGGGCAGCGGGCGGGGGATGAAGCGGTCCCGCTCGGCGGTCTCGGAGTACAGCTCGTGGAAGGCCGGCAGATCCTCGTAACCACCGCGCACGACCTTCACGCCGGCCTTGTCCGCCTTGGTGATGTTGCGCCGCCACTGCTGGTTCAGGCCGCCGCGGATGTCGTCCAGCGACCGTCCGGCGAACGGCACCTGGAAGACGTACCGGGGCTGTCCTGCGGCGAAGCCCTCCTCGCCGCCGGGTTCGGTCTGCCGCCAGCCCATGCGGCGCAGGGTGTTCGCGACCTGGTGGGCACGCGGTTCGAACGACGTCGCCCGCACGTCGCGCAGCCGCCGGGCGGCCGGGTCCGCGATCGCCGCCTTGACCGCCTCGGCGCTCCAGCGGCGCACCACGACCGGCGGGCCCATCCGCACAGCGAAGGCGCCCCGTAGCCGGAGGTGGGCGACCATCGGCTCCAGCAGACGTTCGAGGCCGGGCTCGTGCCAGTCGATGAGCGGGCCCTCGGGCAGGTACGCCAGGTACCGGGGCAGCCCGGGCAGCTTCGGCCCGGGCAGCGGGCGCAGCAGCACCAGTCCGGCTCCGACGAGCTGCCCGGCCTCGAACCAGCCGAGGCTCTCCGCCCGCCAGTCGGGCTTCACCTCACCCCAGGACGGGATCTGCGTGTGACTGGCGGAAGGGCGGGCCGCGACGAACGCGAGATGCTCGTCACGGGTGATCGGCTGGACGCGGACGCTCATGCGCGGGCTCCTTCGAGTGGCTGGTGCCGCGAGCCTAGGAGCGGCTCCGCCCCTCCCCCGGCTCAGACACTCGGTTTGCGGCCGTCCCGTGGCCCGAACGCCTCAAGCGCGTCCACATCGCTCGCGCGGGCGTTGAGGTAGTAGTCGGCCCAGGCTGCGGTGTCCGGATACGCGCACTCGGCGATCAGCCGCGCGGTCGCCGTGGGGATGTCGTACGGCGTGACGCGGAGATCGGTGCCCGGGCCCAGCAGGCACCAGTGCGCGCCGGGGCGGCCGTACGGCATGCCGACGCTGCCCGGGTTGACCACCAGGCGGCCGTGGGCCAGACGGGCGTAGGGCATGTGGGTGTGACCGCACACCACCGTGCGGATGTCGTCGTCCAGGCCGGTGAACACCTCCGTCCAGCGGGCCGGGCGGGAGTCGACCAGGACGATCTCCTCGTCGTCGCGGGGTGTGGCGTGGCAGAAGAGGACCTTGCCGTGGCCGGGGACGGTGAGGGTCAAGGACGTGGGCAGGGAGCCGAGGAAATCGACCTGGTCGGCAGTCAGTCGGTGTGCCGCGTACGGGGTGATCGCGACGGGGAAACGGTCCTGCTCGCCCCTGGCGATCTCGACCAGCTCGCGGTCGGCGTTCCCCGCGACCCACAGCACACGGTCGCCCTGCGCCCGCAGCAGCTCGATGGCCTCCCCCGGTTGCGGGCCGGCCGCGATGTCGCCGGTGAGCACGATGTGCTCGGCGGCGGCGACGTCCGGCTCGGCGAGCACGGCCTCCAGGGCGGGGAGGACGCCGTGGATGTCGGACAGTACGGCCACTCGCCCCGCTTCAGCGCTCGACCCCCGGGTCATTGCCTGCTCCTTCCTCCAGTGCCGCCGCCAGCACCTCCGCCAGGTGCCTCCCCCGCACGCCCGCCAGCTGCTCCAGCTGCGTGCGGCAGGAGAAGCCGTCCGCCAGGACCACCGTGCCGTCCGGGACGTCCCGCACCGACGGCAGGAGCTGTTCCTCCGCGCACGCGGTGGACACCTCGTAGTGGCCCTTCTCGAAGCCGAAGTTTCCCGCGAGACCGCAGCAGCCGCCGCTCAGTTCGCCGGAGAGCAGAGCGGCTTGACGCAACCGGCGGTCGGCGGCGTCGCCCAGCACCGCGTGCTGGTGGCAGTGGGTCTGGCCGGCCACCGGGCGGTCCACGCGCGGCGGTGCCCAGTCGGGGGCGTGGCGTTCGAGCGTCTCCGCGAAGGTGAGGACCTTGGCGGCGAGGCGGGCCGCGCGCGGGTCGTCGTGCAGCAGCTCGGGGACGTCCGTGCGGAGCGCCGCGGCGCAGCTCGGCTCCAGGACCACGACCGGGGCGTCGGTCTCCAGCACCGGTTCCATCAGGTCGAGCGTGCGGCGCATGACCGCTCGGGCGCGGTCCAGCTGCCCCGTCGACACGTACGTCAGTCCGCAGCAGACACGGCCACGGCCCCGCAGCAGGGACAGCGGGTCGAGCGCGACCGTCCTGCCGTCGCCCACCGGCGGTTTCGCCAGATGCACGGTCGGCGGAAGCGCCACGCGCAACCCGGCCGCCTCCAGCACGCGGACGGCGGCCTGCCCGACGGACGGCGAGAGGTACTCGGTGAAGGTGTCGGGCCACAACACGACGAGATCGCCGCGCCCGGCGGCGGAGCCATCCCCGGCGGACGCGTCGGGCCTGCCGGACCCACCACCGCCGGCAAGCGGGCCGGACTCGGCGCCCGGGCCGGACTCGACAGCCGAGTCACCCCCGACGGCAGCCCTCTCCCCCCGCCGCCGCTCCCACCACCGGCTGAACGTCCGTGTCGCCAGCCGCGGGATCTCCCGCTCCGGGGCGATGCCGCCCAGCCGTTTCGCCGCCCAGGCGAAGGGGCGCATCCGGGCGAGGATGTTGACCAGCGGTGCCGTGCGCGTACGGGTCACGGCCCGGAGCCACACCGGCAGCCGGCCCATCGCGTAGTGCGCGGCCGGGCGGCGTCGGCCGGCGTAGTGGTGGTGGAGGAACTCCGCCTTGTACGTGGCCATGTCGACCTCCACCGGGCAGTCCGACCGGCAGCCCTTGCAGGACAGGCACAGGTCCAGCGCGTCCCGCACCTCCGTGGAACGCCAGCCGTCGGTCACCACCTCACCCGCGAGCATCTCGTGCAGCAGCCGGGCACGCCCGCGCGTGGAGTGCTCCTCCGCGCCGGTCGCCCGGAAGGACGGGCACATGACGGAGGAGCCGGACACTGATGTCGTACGGCACTTGGCGACGCCCACGCAGCGCCGCACCGCCGCCGAGAAGTCACCGCCGTCCAAGGGGTAGCCGAAGGCGACGTCGACGGGCTCACGGGGCAGGACGGAGAAGCGCAGGCCGGCGTCCAGGGGCGCGGGGCGGACCAGCATGCCGGGATTGAGGAGGTCGTCGGGGTCCCACACCCCTTTCACCCGCTCGAACAGACCCACCATCTCCCGCCCGTACATCTTCGGCAGCAGCTCGGCCCGCGCCTGCCCGTCCCCGTGCTCCCCGGACAGCGAACCGCCGTGCGCCACCACCAGCTCCGCGAGCTCCTCCGAGAAGCGCCGGAAACGGGCGATGCCGGGCTCCGTCAGCAGGTCGAAGTCGATACGGACGTGAATGCAGCCGTCCCCGAAGTGCCCGTACGGCGTGCCGCGCAGCCCGTGCGCGCCGAGCAGCGCGCGGAAGTCCCGCAGATACGCCCCGAGCCGGGCGGGCGGCACCGCGCAGTCCTCCCACCCGGGCCACGCCTCCCTCCCGTCCGGCATCCGGGTCGCCGTACCGCTCGCGTCCTCCCGGATCCGCCACAGCGCGCGCTGCCCCGCCGGGTCGGTGACCACCAGGGCGTCCACGACATCGGCCGCCCGCACGATCGCCTCGGCACGCGCGCGTGCCTCCCCGTCCGACTCCCCGCCGGTCTCCACGAACAGCCAGGCGCTGCCCCGCGGCAGCGCGGCCGCGGACGGCACCAGGTCCGCCGCCATGCCCTCCACCGTCAGCGGGCCGAAGGGCAGCAGCCCGGCCGCCGCCTGGGCCGCCGCGCTCTCGTCGGCGTAGCCCAGCACGGCCAGCGCACGCGCGCGTGGTGCTTCGACCAGTCGTACGACCGCCTCCGTCAGCACGCCCAGCGTGCCCTCCGAACCGCAGAACGAGCGGGCCACGTCGGCGCCCCGCTCGGGCAGCAGGGCGTCCAGCGCGTACCCGGAGATGCGGCGGGGCAGCTCCGGGAAGCCCGTGCGCAACCGGGCCAGTTCGCCGTCCACGAGCTCCCGCAGGCCGTCCGGCGCGCCGGCCCAGCCCTGCCCGAGCCGCAGCCGCCGCCCGAACGCGGTGACCACGTCCAGCTCGCGCACGCTGTCCGCGGTCGTCCCCCACGCCACGGAGTGCGAGCCGCAGGAGTTGTTGCCGATCATGCCGCCGAGCGTGCACCGGCTGTGCGTGGACGGATCCGGCCCGAACCGCAGCCCGTGCGGAGCCGCCGCCTCCTGGAGCCGGTCGAGCACCAGCCCCGGCTGCACGACGGCCGTACGCGCCTCGGGCTCCAGAGCGACCAGCCGGTTCATGTGCCGGGTGAAGTCCAGCACGACACCGGTGCCGGTGGCCTGCCCGGCGATGGACGTGCCCGCGCCGCGGGCGACGACGGGTACGCCGTGCTCCCGGCAGACGGCCAGCACGGCGGCCACGTCGTCGGCGTCCACGGGCGCGACGACCCCACGAGGGACCCTGCGGTAGTTGGACGCGTCCATGGTGACCAGCGCCCGGGAGGTGACATCGAACCCGACCTCGCCCCGGACGGCCGCCCGCAACTCCGTCTCAAGTTTGGACATGCCTCCACTCAACACCGTCTCACCCGACGGACGACGTTTCGCCCGTGTTTCTGTGAACGGCTACGCTCCCCTTCGTGGCTGAGATCCGGATTCCCTCTGACATCAAGCCCGCGGACGGTCGTTTCGGCGCGGGTCCCTCCAAGGTGCGGACGGAGGCGCTGGACGCCCTCGCCGCCAGTGGTACCTCCCTCATGGGCACCTCCCACCGCCAGGCCCCCGTCAAGAACCTGGTCGGCAAGGTGCGCGAGGGCATCCGCGAGCTGTTCCAGCTCCCCGACGGTTACGAGGTGGTCCTCGGCAACGGTGGCTCCACCGCGTTCTGGGACATCGCGACGCACGGTCTGATCGAGAACAAGTCGCAGCACCTCAGCTTCGGCGAGTTCTCCTCCAAGTTCGCCAAGGCCGCGGGGCTCGCGCCCTGGCTGGCCGAGCCGGACGTCATCTCCAGCGACCCGGGCACGCACCCCGAGCCGGTCGCCGAGGCGGGTGTCGACGTCTACGCGTTCACCCACAACGAGACCTCGACCGGTGTCGCCATGCCGATCAAGCGCGTGGCCGGTGCCGACGAGGGCGCCCTGGTCCTGGTGGACGCCACCTCCGGCGCCGGCGGCCTCCCGGTCGACATCGCCGAGACGGACGTCTACTACTTCGCCCCGCAGAAGTCCTTCGCCTCCGACGGCGGCCTGTGGATCGGCGTGTTCTCCCCGGCCGCGATCGAGCGCGCGGAGCGCGTCCACGCGTCCGGCCGGCACGTCCCCGAGTTCTTCTCGCTGCCGACGGCGATCGACAACTCCCGCAAGAACCAGACGTACAACACCCCGGCCCTCGCCACCCTGTTCCTCCTCAACGAGCAGCTGGAGTGGATCAACGGCCAGGGCGGCCTGGACTGGTCGGTCCGCCGCACCGCCACGTCCGCGCGGACGCTGTACGGCTGGGCCGAGGACGTCAAGTTCGCGAACCCGTTCGTCACCGACCCGGCCAAGCGCTCCCAGGTCATCGGCACGATCGACTTCACGGACGAGGTCGACGCCGCCGCCGTCGCCAAGGTCCTGCGCGCCAACGGCATCGTCGACACCGAGCCCTACCGCAAGCTCGGCCGCAACCAGCTGCGCGTCGCGATGTTCCCGGCGATCGACCCGGCGGACGTCGAGGCCCTCACGAAGTGCGTCGACTACGTGATCGAGAAGCTCTGACCTCTCTCGCGTACGTGACCGAGGGCGCCCCGCCTGTGCGGGGCGCCCTCGCTCGTACTCAGGCAGCCGTTCCCCTCCCGAACACCTCGAACAGCCGGGTCAGGCTGTCCTCCGCGTAGCCTTCCGCCGACGCGCGCCGGAACGCGCCCAGCACCGCGGCGGGCAGGGCGGGGTCCACGCCCGCGTCCCGCGCCGTGTGCACGACGTGCTCCATGCTCGCCACGGCCATCGAGATCCGCTCGACGTCGCCCGAGTGCCGCCCCGCCTCGATCCGCGGCGTGTAGAAGTCGAGGAACTGGCCCATCCCGCCCAGCGTCTGCGCCGCGTACGGCGTGATCTCCGAGGCGCTGATGCCGTTCGCGTCCGCCAGCGCCAGTGTGTGCAGCCAGGCGGTCAGGGCGGTCCAGAAGAGGTCCATCTGGAGCTGGTAGTAGAGCGCGGCCAGGCCCGGGTCCTCCCCGCGGTAGTCGGTGCCCGTGATGACCTTCAGAACGTCCTCGTACCGCTCGAAGAGGTCCCGCGGGCCGCTGTAGAAGGTGTCGAAATCCGGCGAGCCGATGCCGGACGGCGGTGTCTGGACTCCGCCGGTGAGGTGACGCGCCCCGTGCTTGACCGCCCAGGCCGCTCCCTCGCGGGCCCTCTCCGGGGTGTCCGAGCTGAGGTTGACCAGGACGCGGCCCGCCAGGGCCGGTGCGGCGGGCTCCAGGATGGCGTACATCGCGGCGTAGTCGGTGAGGCTGAGCACCACCACCTCGCCTGCCGCCAGCGCCTCCTCGACGGTGGTGGCGCGCACCGCGCCCCTGGCCACCAGCTCGTCGGCGCGGCTCGCGGTGCGGTTCCAGACGGTGACGTCGTAGCCGGCGTCCAGGTAGGCACCGGCCATCGCGCGACCCATGGGGCCGAGACCGATGACGGTGACGGACGACACGCCGGACGAGGGCTGCACAGCAGAGGAATTCACAGAGGACGGACTCACAGAAATCTCCCCGAGGATCACTGAAACGATGACTAGAACGAACGCTCTATCCAGAGAGGAACCTAGCACGACGACTAGAGCGATCGCTCTAGCTCGGTAGAGTGGTGGCGTGAAGACCAAGGCCCCGCACGACCTCGAGACCGCCGGCACCCGCGAGCGGATCGTCCGTACGGCCTCACGCCTGATGCAGCGCCAGGGCTACGAGGGCACCGGCATCAAGCAGATCTCCCGCGAGGCCGGGGCGACGCTCGGCTCGGTCTACCACTTCTTCCCCGGCGGCAAGCAGGAGCTCGGCACGGCCGCGGTGCGGCTCGGCGACGAGGAGTTCACCGAGCTGTTGCGCGAGTCGCTCGACGCGGAGCCGGACCCGGCGAAGGCCCTCGTCGCGCTCACCGCCTCACTCGCCCAGGGGCTGCGCGAATCCGACTGGCTCGACGGCTGCCCGGTCACCTCGACCGTCGTCGGCACGGCGGTCGGCGCCCCCGGCATTCACCAGGCGGCGGCCGAGGCGTTCGCCCGCTGGCGGGCCGTGGTCGCCGAGAAGCTGGTCGCCGCGGGGTTCGCCGAAGCGGACGCGGAGGATCTGGCCCACACGGTGATCGCCACGCTGGAGGGAGCCGAACTGGCGTCCCAGGTCGCCCGCAGCGAGACCCCGCTGGAGGCGGCGGGACGGCATCTGGCGCGTTTGGTCGCCTCGTACGGAGGCAGCGTCCGCACGTGACCACGCAAGGGGCGCCCGGCATGTACCGGGCGCCCCTCATGTCACGTCAGACGATGCTCACGCAGGCACGCTCAGACCACGGACCCCAGGATCCCGCGCAGGGTGTCGCCGACCGCCGCGACGGCCGACTGGGGTGTGCTCGGCGTCTTCTGCGCCGAAGCCTGCGGCTTCGGGTCGGGCAGCTTCTTGCAGACCGCGTCGGCCACGCCGCTGCCGTGCGGCACCTTGCCGCTGGTGAGGTACGTCGCCAGGTGCTTGTCGAGGCAGGCGTTGCCGCTCAGCGTGATGCCGTGGTTGCCGCCGCCCTGCTCCACGACCAGGCTGGAGCCGCGCAGCAGCCGGTGCATGGTGACACCGCCCTGGTACGGGGTGGCCGCGTCGTCCGTCGCCTGGAACAGCAGCGCCGGCGGGAGCTTGGTGTTGGAGACGTTCACCGGCTTCAGCGACTTCGTCGGCCAGAACGCGCACGGCGCGTTGTACCAGGCGTTGTTCCAGGCCATGAACGGCGCCTTCTCGTACACCGCCCAGTTGTCCTTGCGCCACTGCTTCCAGTCGCGCGGCCAGGACGCGTCACGGCACTGCACCGCGGCGTAGACGCTGTAGCCGTTGTCGCCGGAGGCGTCGATGGCGGCGATGTTGTCGTACGCCTTGACCAGCGCAGCGGTGTCGTGCTTGTTGACGTACGCCGCGAACGTCTGGGCGAGGGTGGGCCAGTAGGCGTTGTTGTAGCCGCCGGGTATGAAGATGTCCTCCAGTTCGGAGGCGCCCGCCTTGCCGCCCGCCGGCTTCTTGGCCAGGGCCGCCCGCATGGCGTACCACTTGGCCTCGATCTTCGCCGGGTCGGTGCCGAGCTTGTACGTGGAGTTGTACTTCGCGATCCACGCCATCAGCGCCTTGTGGCGCTTGTCGAAGGCGTAGTCCTGCTTGATGTTGGCGTCGTACCAGACCCCGGTCGGGTCGACGATCGAGTCCAGCACCAGGCGCCGCACCCGCTCGGGGTACAGCTTGGAGTAGACCGCGCCGAGGTAGGTGCCGTACGAGTAGCCGAAGTAGTTGATCTTCTTGGCGCCGAGGGCCTTGCGGATCGAGTCCATGTCCTTCACGGCGCTGACCGTGTTGATGTACGGCAGGACGTCGGCGTACTTCCTGCCGCAGGCCTGGGCGAAGGACTTGGCGCGGTCGAGGTTGGCCTTCTCGATCGCCGGGGTGCTCGGTACGGAGTCGGGTCGCACGGGGTCGAAGTGGCCCGGCTTGCAGTCCAGGGCGGGCTGGCTCTTGCCCACGCCGCGCGGGTCGAAGCCGACGACGTCGTACTGGGCGGCGACCTCCTTGGGCAGGGAGGACGCGACGAAACCGGCCAGCGTCAGGCCACTGCCACCGGGGCCGCCGGGGTTGACCAGCAGCGGGCCCTGGTACTTCTTCGCGGTGTGCGGCACGCGGGACAGCGCCAGCGTGATCTGCTTCCCCTGCGGCTTCGCGTAGTCGAGCGGCACCTTCACCGACGCGCACTGGAGCGTCGGGTAGTCCTCCGTGCCGCACTTCTTCCAAGCGACCTTCGCGGCCTGGGCGGTGTTCGCGGAGGGCGACGCGCTGGCGTTGGCGGGGACGGCGGTGAGTGTCCCGGCCAGTACGACAGTCGCGCCGCACAGGACGGCTGCGCTTCTTCTCATGGAGTTCTCTCAAAACGGTGAGGGGGGTCAGGAACGTGTGTCACACGGTCCGTGCCGCATCGTTTCGGAAGAGCACGCCATGCCAGTACGTAATCGACAAAGATTTGACCAAATCGAGTCATCCCCTGCGCCCAAATCCTCTGAAAGGAAGGGTAGTTGGACTATCCCGTCCCTAGCAGGCCATGAGCCCGAGAGGGGGGCCGCATGAGGCCTGCGGTCCGGTCCTGCCCTCCCTCCGCCGCCTCGCCGGCGCACCGGGTCTCCGTCTTGGTGTTCTGGGGCCCTGACAGGACAGTCCAGACGATCCCTTGGAGCCCCTGCCGCTCAGTGCGGGACGTGTAGCACGAGGAACTTTGGCCATCGCGAAGCTGACGGCCCCTCGGCCGGGCACGTGCGATTCACCGAGGAGGCTCGAACAGGTGGAAGTGGAACAGGGTCACGTCAGAACGCGTCAGGGGCCTCGATGAACGGGATGAGCCATTCCGCGCAGGGCTCGCGGCAGGGGAGTTCACGTCCGGCGGGTGGAGGGCTGGGGAGGCAGCATCACGTCTCCACTGCGTTTGAGTCGCTGCCAGGGAAGTCGGTAGCCGTTGATCGCGGTCAGGCAGGCCTGGGTGAGGACCAGATACATCACCTGGCGGTAGACGACCTGCTGAAGAGGAAGCGCCCACAGGTGCCGGAGCCTCTCGCCGTCGAGATGGAAGGCGTACACGGCGCAGACGGCCTGCACCGCCAGCACACCGCTCCAGGCCAGCACGGTGGTGCGCGGGTTCCCGAACACCAGGCCGTAGAGGGCCAGTAGGTCGATCAGCGGGGCGAGCAGGGGGGTGAAGATCTGGAAGACGGCCAGCAAGGGCAGACCGAGGCGGCCGAAGTGGCCGGCATGGCCACGCTCGAGCAGCGCGTGACGGTGCTTCCACGTGGCCTGCATCGTGCCGTAGCTCCATCGGTAGCGCTGGCGCCACAGTTCCCGCAACGAGGACGGTGCCTCGGTCCAGGCGAGTGCGTCCGGCGCGTAGCGGACCTCCCACCCGGCCCGGTGCAGGGCCATGGTGATGTCGGTGTCCTCGGCGAGGGTGTCCGCACTCATCATTCCGGCGTCCCGCAGGGCCTCGGCGCGGAATGCCCCCACAGCACCGGGGACGGTGGGCAGACAGCGCAGCAGGTCGTACATGCGGCGGTCGAGGTTGAAGCCCATGACGTACTCGATGTGCTGCCACCGGCCGAGCAGCCGCCGGCGGTTGCCGACCTTGGCGTTGCCTGCGACGGCGCCGACGCGGGGGTCGGCGAACGGCTGGACGAGGCGGCCGACGGTCGAGGGGGCGAAGACGGTGTCGGCGTCCAGCATGACGACCAGGTCGTGGGAGGCCCGCAGGAGGCCGGTGTTGAGGGCGGAGGGTTTGCCGCCGTTGGGCCGGCGGATGACGGTGACGTTCGCGAGGGCGAGTGACTGCGCGATGCCGGCGGTGCCGTCGCGGGACCCGTCGTCCACGACGATGATCTCGACGGGGTGGTCGCTCGCAGCGAGGGAGCGGAGCGTCTTGGCGATGCACAGCTCCTCGTTGCAGGCGGGTATCACGACGCTGACGGGCTGGGTGACGGGCCCGCGTCGGCCGCTGTGGGAGCGCCGTTGACGGCGGGCGTGGTGACGGGCCAGGACGAGCAGGAGCACACATCGTGCGAGGACGAGCGAACCGACCACCAGCAGCAGCACGCCGACGGCCGACACCGCTGCCCCCGACACCGCCACAGCGGCCACGAAGATGCGGCCACTCCACCGGTCCGCCGTATCGACGGGGCTGGTGAAACTGTCGGTGCCGACGAGATCGGCGAGAGTGGTGAAGCGATAGCCCTGTGCCTTCAGCCGGGGGATCAGGGTCTTGAGGGCTTCGACGGTCTGTGATCTGTCCCCTCCCGCGTCGTGCAGGAGGAGGACCGCACCCCTGCCCGGCGCGCTCGGTGTGGCAGCATCGGCGATCGCCCGGGCGCCCGGCCGACGCCAGTCGTTGGTGTCCTGGTCGATGAACGCCAGGACGTAGCCCTTCTCGCCCAGGCGCTGGGCCACGGACCACGCCCTGGCGTCGAGGGCGGAAGGGGTCGAGGAGTAGGGCATCCGCATCAGTGACGTGTTGATGCCTGCGGCCCCTGCGAGGGCGAGTTGGGTCAGCGCCAGCTCACGGTCGACGGCGCTCGCGGACTGGGTGGTCAGGTCCCGGTGGGAGAAGGTGTGCACGCCGATCTCGTGTCCGGAGCGGACCACACTGCGCAGAACTCCCGGGTGCCGGCTGGTCTGTTGCCCGGTGACGAAGAAGGTGCCGGGCGTGCGGTGGTGGTCGAGAACGGACCGTATGCGGGGCGTCCAGGTGGGGTCGGGGCCGTCGTCGAAGGTCAGGACGACGGTCTTGTCCGGTGTGCGATACGTCCGCAGGTGATCGTGGGTGGTGTCGACGATCGGGCCGCCGTCGGCGATCCTGCGGGGGACGCCGGTGGCCGGTCGTCCGCCGCGCCCTTCCTGGTCGCCGGCGAAGCCCCTGGTGGTGTACCCCTCGACCAGGAGCACCGAGGCGACGAAAGCCAGCAGGACGAGGGGAACGAGGATGCGGAAGCGGTGCCGGGGCGACAGGGGTGCTCGCGTCCGCCGCGGGCCGGGCGACCTCGGTGAGCGGCCGGGTGACCGGTCAGGGCGCCGCCGCATCAGGGGGCCTCGGCCACCGATGGGTCGGGGGGCGGGGGTTCGGCCACGGCACCGGGCGGTGCCGAGGGGATGGCCGCCGGCCCTGTGGGCTGAGGGGCGGATGGCGGCGTTGACGCCGACGGCTCAGGTGCCGGTGGGGCGGGTGCCGGTGGAGCGGGTGGCGGCGCTGGCGCCGGGGGCTGTGGCGGCGCTGGAGCCGGGGGCTCAGGCGCCGGTGGAGCGGGTGGGGCACTGCTCGGCGGAGCAGGTGAGGGCAAGGGCGGAGGCGAGGCGGGAGTGCTGCCCGTGCCGGGTGCAGGGGCGGGAGCGGGAGGGGCATCGGTGACCGTGGGCTGCGCCGGTAGGAGTGGCGCTTGTGGCGTTGGTACCTGTGGTTCTGGTGTGTCAGGAGGTGCCGGTGCGCTGTTCGGTGGGTTCCCGGGCACAAGGGGCGGAGCAAGGGGAGGGCCGGGCGCGGTGAGCTGCGGAACGATCAGGGTGCTCGGGCCGACCGCGCCCGAAGGGCCGTCCGGCGGTGCCAGGGGCGTCCGGCCCGGGGTGCGGGATTCCGGTGCGGCAGGCGCCGCTATGTCACCGGGCAGGATCGTCCCCGGCGCAAAGGGCGTTGCTCCCATCAGGCTCAGCCCCAGCACCGCCATATAAGTGGCTGCACAGGCGGCCAGCCCGTAACCGGTGCGCCGCAGGTTCCGCGCACGCCGACCTGAGGTATCGACGAACACAGGGAGGCTCGGATCGCTCGATGATTCCTGTCCCGTATGCCCTGTGTTGGCACTATTAAGCACCATAAGGTTTAGAGTACGCCGCTGCGGGGCGGACCGGCATGGAATCTTCCGCACCAGCAGAAGGGCACTCCCGACGAGCACCCTGGTCAGGTACATGGCCAGGTACGCGGGTGATCCGGAGGCGCCCGGCGAGGACCGAGCGCCCCCGTCACACCGACGTCACATCGCCGTGCACCTCACACTCGGCACGGCACCGCCCCCGGGAGTACCTCCGAGGCCGAAGCTCGTCGAACCCCCCGCCGGCACGCTCCCGTTGTGCGCGGCGTTCACCGCCGTGACGGTCGCGCCGCTCTGGGTGTGCGAGGCGTTCCACATGCTGGTGACCTTCTGGGAGCCGGTCCAGGTCCAGCTCACCGTCCAGGACTTGAGCGGAACGCTGCCCGTGTTGGTCACCTTCACCTCGGCGTTGAAACCGCCGCCCCAGTCGCTGCTGACGGTGTAGGCGGCAGAGCAGGCGGCCGAACCACCGCCCGGTTCGCCCGGGCCGCCCGGGCCGGGCCCGGAGCCGCCGCCCGCGAAGCCCGGCGCCTTGACGGCCGCCAGGTACCCGTCCTTCACGGTGTCCACGGTCTGCCAGTCGTCCTTCAGGATCCCGCCCGTGTCACCGGAGTTGGGGTTCCAGGACCAGAACGTCCAGTGGAAGCTGTCGGCGCCGTACGCCGACGTCGACCGCAGGTACGTCACCAGCGCGGACAGCCACTTCTGGTCCACCGCCGGCTGGAGCGTCGTACCGAACTCGCCGAGCCACACCGGCGCGATGTTCTGCTTGAAGATGTAGCCCCAGTACCGGTCCCAGACCTCCGGCATGTTGGCGGGGAACGACGGGTCGCTGAACCACGGCTGCTGGGCAACCGACGTGGCGTAGTCGTGGGCCGAGTAGACCAGCCGGTTCGGGACGTCCAGCTGGACCGGGTGCTGGGCGACGCCCATGAGGTTGCCGCCCCACCAGCCGTTGGCGCCGTTGTACGACTGCACGCCCTCGACCATGATCAGCAGCTCGGGGTTGACCGACAGCACCGCGTTGCCCGCGCGCTGGGCGGCCAGGCGCCAGTCCCGGGCCGTGTCGCCGCAGCCCCAGCAGGCGGGGTCGCGGGGCTCGTTGTGCAGGTCGATGCCGATCACGGTGGAGTTGCCCTTGTAACGGGCCGCCAGCAACTTGAGGTTGGCGATCCAGGTCGACTCGGGGACCGACGCCGTGTACCAGAGCGCCGACTGGCCCGCCGCGTCCGGGCGGTGCCGGTCGAGGACGATCTTGAGGCCGGCCTGACCGGCGTACGCCACGATCCGGTCCAGGACCTGCAAGGACGTCAGCCCGCGCAGGTCGGTGTTCTTGCCGTCGTGGTTGATGCTGTCGGGCATGGTGCCGGGCTTGAGGATGTCGTCGCTGTAGGGCATCCGGATGGTGTTGTAGCCCAGCGACTTCATCTGGTCGATCATGCTCTTGTAGTCGCGGGCCCACAGGCCGTGGACGACGTGGTTCGCGGTCTCGAAGCCGAACCAGTTGATGCCGGCGATACGGACCGGCTGGCCGGCCGCGTCCAGGATCTGCCGGCCGCTGGTGTGCCAGTAGCCGGCGCCGGCCCGCGCGTCGACGTCGGCGTGTGCCGACTGCGTACCGGCCAGGGGTAACAGGAGCGCCGCGGCGACGCACAGCGCTCTTCGCAGAGTGCGGAACATGGCTGCTTCCTCTCGGGGGAGGCGCGGCCCCGGAACACGGATGGGAGCGCTCCCAATACGCCGCGCACCTCCCAGGAAACTGACGCACCATGAGCACGTCAAGCCTCCGGGAGGTGCGTGTTCCGCTCGCTAGCGGCTCAGCTTCTTGAACCGCCGCACCGCCAGCGGCAGGAAGATGAGCGTCAGGATCACCGGCCACACCCCGGCCATCAGCAGCGCGTGCTGCTCGACCCAGGTGTCACCGCCGACCGGCGTGCCGAACAGTTCGCGGGTCGCCGCCGCCGTGGAGGAGATCGGGTTCCATATCGCCACCCAGCCCAGCCAGTCGGGCATGAGCTGCGGGGCGACGAAGATGCTGGAGATCATGGTCAGCGGGAAGGCGACCGCGAACAGACCGCCCGCGGCCTCGGGGTTGGGCACGAGCAGGCCGAGCCACACGCCGATCCAGATCAGCGCGAACCGCAGCCACAGCAGCAGCCCGAACGCGCCGAGGAAGCCGAGGCCCCCGTCCGGCCGCCAGCCCATGGCCAACGCGGTGAGCATCATGATCACCAACTCGGCGCAGGCGGCGATGAGATCGGTGACACCGCGCCCGGCCACCACGGCGGAGGACGCCATCGGCATGGAGCGGAAGCGGTCGATGACGCCCTTGGTGGAGTCGTGGACCACGAGGGTCGCCGTGTTGATGAAGCCGAACGCCATGGTCATCGCGAACATGCCCGGCATCAGGAAGTCCTTGTAGTTCCCGCCGTCCGGCACCTTCATCGCGCTGCCGAAAACATAGCCGTACAGCAGCACGGAGAGGATCGGGAATCCCAGTTGCCAGGCGATGTTGACGGGCTGGCGCTGGTAGTGGGTCAGGCCGCGGCGGACGAGGTTCCAGCAGTCGGCGAACAGCCAGTACACACGGCCGCGGTCGCTCCGCGCGGTCAGGTCGAGGGTGGTCACGCCGCCGCCTCCTTGGCTTCCGTGCTTTCCGTGCGGTGTCCGGTCAGACGCAGGAACACGTCGTCGAGGCTGGGCCTGCGCAGCCCGATGTCCTCGACGCGGACGGCCTCGTCCTGGAGGGTCCGCGCCACCTCGGTGAGCGCCGTGACCCGGTCGGCGACCGGGGCGTGCACCCGCAACTCGGCCTCGTCCGCCTCGGGTTCGCCGTCCGTGACGCGGGCGACCACCTTCACCACCCGCGGGATCTCGGCCCGCTCGGCGACCACGACCTCGATACGGTCGCCGCCGACCAGGTTCTTCAGCCCGTCCGGGGTGTCGTCGGCGATGGCCCGCCCCTGGTCGATGACGGTGATGCGGGAGGCGAGTTTGTCGGCCTCCTCCAGGTACTGCGTGGTCAGCAGCACGGTCGTGCCGCCTGCCACCAACGCCCTTACGGACTCCCAGACTTCCCCACGGCTACGGGGGTCGAGACCGGTCGTCGGCTCGTCGAGGAAGAGGACGGCCGGGGCGAGGATCATCGACGCGGCGAGGTCGAGGCGGCGCCGCATGCCGCCGCTGTACTTGCCGACGCCCCGGTCGCCGGCGTCGGTCAGGTCGAACTGCTCCAGCAGTTCGGTCGCCCGGAGCCGGGCCCGCCTGCCGCCCAGGTGGAACAACCGGCCGAACATCTCCAGGTTCTGCCGGCCGGTGAGCACCTCGTCCACCGCCGCGTACTGCCCCGTGAGTCCGATCCGGGCCCGCACCTCGCGCGGCTGCCGGGCCACGTCCAGCCCGGCGACCGTCGCCCTGCCCCCGTCCAGCCTGACCAGCGTGGACAGGATACGGACGGCGGTGGTCTTGCCCGCCCCGTTCGGCCCGAGCAGGCCGTGCACCGTGCCCTCGCGTACCGCCAGGTCGAAACCGTCGAGGGCGCGTTTCTCGCCGTACCGCTTCTCCAGCGCCTCGGCCCGCACCGCGTATCCGTCCATGCCGCCCCTCCCGTGTGCTCGCGCCCTGCGTCCGGCATCAAACTGAGTACAGCGTACCCGATTGCGCGTACACCGTACTCAGTTTTTCTTCAGGGACCTAAGCTGGGTTCCATGGAGAGCGGCACGAGCAGGACGAGCGACACGGGCAGTACGGGCAGTACGGAGACCAGCGGCAGCGGCGACATCGCCCGCACCCTCGAACTGCTGTGGGACACCGGCCGGCGTCCCAGCCGCGGCCCCAAGCCGACCCTGACCCTGGACCGGATCGTGGAAGCGGCCGTCCAGGTCGCGGACACGGAAGGCCTGGAGGGGCTCTCCATGCGCCGCGTCGCCGCCGAACTCGGCACCGGCACCATGTCGCTCTACCGGTACGTTCCCGGCAAGGGCGAGCTGCTCGACCTGATGCTGGACCGGGTCCAGCGCCCCTCCGAGAATCCGGCCGACCTGGGCGACGGCGGCTGGCGCGCCGCCCTGGAGGCCATGGCCCGCGAGATCCTCGCCCTCTACCGCCGCCACCCCTGGCTGCTCCAGGTCAACCAGTCCCGCCCGATCCTCGGCCCGAGCGCCATGGACGGCATGGAGAAGGTCCTCGCCCTGATCCGCCCGATGGGGCTGACCGACCCCGAGCTGGTCTCCACGATCGTCATGATCGACGGGTACGTCGTCGGGGCCGCGCGCACGCAGCTCTACGAGCAGGAGGCGGAGCGCCGGACGGGCCTGACGGACACGGAGTTCTGGCAGGCGCAGGTGCCGGTGCTGGAGAAGGTCCTGGCCTCGGGCCGCTACCCGGTGATGGCGTCGCTCTCCGAGGACACGTTCGGGACCGACTTCGACCACTTCGGGTTCGGACTCCAGCGGATCCTGGACGGCTTGGAGGTACTCGTGGCGCAACGCCGGGGCGAGTCGGCCTCGTAGGCCGCCGCCCCCGGCTGCCGGCCGCGCCGCTTCCGGTCGCTGGTTGCGCCGCCTTCCGGTTGCTAGCCGCGCCGCCTCAGCCCGCGCAGACCGAGCAGGGCGGCGCAGGCCACGGCCACGGCGATGGCGCCGGTCTTCAGGTTGCCGCCGAGCCCGTCGCCGCCGGCGCCGTCGTCCCGTGCGGCCGGATTCCCGCTGCCGGAGGA
This sequence comes from Streptomyces azureus, assembly GCF_001270025.1. NCBI lineage: Bacteria > Bacillati > Actinomycetota > Actinomycetes > Kitasatosporales > Streptomycetaceae > Streptomyces > Streptomyces azureus. The sequence goes on from NZ_DF968249.1 coordinate 30,822, forward strand.
GGAGCCGGAGCCACCGGGCGCGTCCTGTCCCTCCACCGAGCTGTCGGCCCCCTCGGCGCCGTACATGAGCCTCGTTCCGTCGGCGGTGTACGTGACGGACTCGCCCTGCCCGAGGAACGGCACGCCGAGCCGCTCCTTCCGCTTGATCTTCCCGCCGTTCCAGTCGTACGCGATCGCGCCGAAGTAGCTGCGGACGACGAGGTGTTCGCCGTCCGGGGAGAGCGTGGCGTCGGTGGCCTCCAGGTCGGGCACGGCTGCGACGGGCCGGAAGACGTTCGTGCCCGAGGCGGAGAGCTCGGCGGGACCCTCGTACAGGTGCCCGCCCTGCTCGTTCTTGTCGACGATGTAGGCGCGGCCGGTCTTGGGATGCACGACGAGGGACTCGGCGTCACGGGCCCCGTCGGAGTACTTCACGACGTACTGGGTGGCCCGGATCGTCTGGTTCCCCAGCGTCTTCGGTTCGGGCAGCTCGTATATCCACACGTGAGGCCAGCTGCCGCCGAGGTTGTCGCCGATGTCGCCGACGTAGATCCGGTTGTCCGGGCCGACGGAGATGGCCTCGACGTCCCGGGGCGTGCCGACGCCGGTGAGGGTGAGGCGGGCGACGGTCTCGCCCGTGCTGCTGTCGACGGCGTAGATGTAGGGGCCGTCGTCGCTGTCGTTGTGCGTCCAGTAGATGCCGGGGTGCTGTCGGGAGGCCGCCAGACCGCTGGACTCGGTGATGCGCGGGTCCTTGATCGTGAAGTCCTCGTCGCCGTCGGCGGCTGAGGCGGGCACGGCGAGGGCGCCCACGAGGAGGGCCGCGGCGAGGATGGCGAACGGTCGGCGCATGCCCCCAAGCCTGCCATCCCGGTGTGAGTGGTTGGGCTGTCGTAGATCCGGGCACGACCCGTCAGCCACTTCGGCGGGCGTTGAGCCGGGCGGCCTGGCGGGTCAGGTGTGCGCGTTCGGCGAGGTTGGGTGCCTTGTGAGCCGCCTCGACGTACAGCCGCGCCGCCGTCGCCAGGTCGCCGTCGCGCTCGTGGAGGTACGCCGCCACCGCGGCGTGGCGGGGCAGGGACTCGTCCAGCGCCGCGAGCGCCGCCAGGCCGGCGCGCGGTCCGTCGGCCTCCCCGACGGCGACCGCGCGGTTGAGCCGGACGACCGGGCTGTCGGTCAGGCGCGTGAGCTCGTCGTACCACTCGACGATCTGCACCCAGTCGGTCTCCTCGGCGGTGGGCGCGTCGGCGTGGAGGGCCGCGATGGCGGCCTGAGCCTGGAACTCGCCCAGCCGGTCGCGGGCGAGGGCCGCCTGGAGGATCCCGACGCCCTCGGCGGTCGATGCGGTGTCCCACCGGCCTCGGTCCTGCTCGGCGAGCGGAACCAGGCTGCCGTCGGGCGCCGTCCGGGCGGCACGCCGGGCGTGGTGGAGCAGCATGAGGGCCAGCAGCCCCGCCACCTCGGGGTGGTCGATCGCGGCCGCGAGCTGCCGGGTGAGTCGGATGGCCTCGGCGGCGACGTCGACGTCGCCGGAGTAGCCCTCGTTGAAGACCAGGTAGAGGACGCGCAGCACGGTGGCGACATCGCCGGGCTGGTCGAACCTTCCCCAAGCTCTCGACTTCGCTCGAGCAGGGGATAACCCAACGTCGGAGACGGTGCGCTTGGCCCGGCTGATGCGCTGCGCCATGGTCGCCTCGGGCACCAGATAGGCCTGGGCGATCTGGCGGGTGGTCAGCCCGCCGACGGCGCGCAGCGTGAGCGCGACGGCGGACGACGGCGTCAGCGACGGGTGGGCGCACAGGAAGTAGAGCTGGAGCGTGTCGTCCACCGCGGGCGCGGGCCCGGGCGCCGGCTCCTCGTCGACGCGGTCCTCACGCCGACGGCGGGCGGCGTCGGCGCGCGTCGCGTCGAGGAACTTGCGCCAGGCCACGGTGACCAGCCAGCCCTTGGCATCCCGCGGAGGGTCGGCGGTCCAGACCCGCAGCGCTTCGACGAGCGCGTCCTGCACGGCGTCCTCGGCCGCCGCGAAGTCGGCTCCGCGGCGGACGAGGATGGCGAGCACGCTCGGCGTGAGGCTCCGGAGCAGGGCCTCGTCCATCTGAGTCGTCACTCCGTGATGGTGGGCGTCACGCCGTAGAACGGGCGCAGCTCCAGCCATTCGTGGATCGGCTTGCCGCCCGCACCGGGGGCGGCCGACAGCTCCCCGGCCAGCTCGACGGCGCGCTCGTAGCTGTCGACGTCGATGATCATCCAGCCGGCGATGAGGTCCTTGGTCTCCGCGAACGGGCCGTCGGTGACCGGCGGGCGCCCCTCACCGTCGTAGCGGACCCATGCTCCCTCGGGGGCGAGGGCCTGACCGTCGACGAACTCGCCGGTCTTCTCCAGCCGGGCCGCGAAGTCGTTCATGTACTGCATGTGCGCCGAGATCTCCTCCGGGGTCCACTGGTCCATCGGCACGTTGTTGACCGGAGCCGGGGCGCCGCGGTAGTGCTTCAGCAGCAGGTACTTGGCCATGGTGTTCTCCTCGGAGCTGGTGCGGCCCATTCTGGTCGCGTTCACCCCGGGGACGGAGCCGGACGCGGGTTCTCGACATCACCGGCCGATTTTTTTCGGGATCTGTGCGTGGTCCGACTCACACCCCGTCAGACGGCTGGATCGTTCATGATGAGCGGATGCTCAGGTTCATGCCCGTCGGTGACTCCATGACGATCGGGAGCGCGGGCGAACACACGTGGCGCTACCGGATGTGGCAGCACCTGTGCCGGTCCTACTGCGGCCCCTTCACCCTCGTCGGCCCGCGCGAGACGCTCCACGACAAGCTCGCCGACGCCCCGACCTCCCACGCGTACGCCGACCCGGGCTTCCCCCGTGCCCACCTGGCCGGTTGGGGCGAGGGCTGGCTGCACATGGCGCCGCTGATCGGCGAGGCGGTGCGGTCGTGCCGCGCGGACGTGCTCCTGGTCTCCCTCGGCCTCATCGACCTGGGCTTCTACACGAACGCCGGGCAGACCGCCGACAACGTCCGGGCCTTCGCGGCCGAGGCACGGGCGGCGAACCGGCGGGTGCGGATGGTGTGGCTGCCGGTGACCCCGAACGTGCGAGCCGAATCCGACCCGGACTTCGCCGCCGAGGTCGCCCGCTTCAACGAACTGCTGGCGAAGACGGCCGCCGACCTCGACGAGCCCGGCTCGCCCGTCCTCCTGGCCTCGGCCCCGCCCTCGTACGACATCCACGCCGACACCTACGACGGCACCCACCCCAACGCGAGCGGCGAACACAAGATCGCGGCGGCCTTCGCGGAGGCGATGTACCAGGCCTGGGATCTGGGCGAGCCCTACAAGCAGTAACTCTCGGTGATCATCCGGGTCAGCAACTCCGCACAGGGCCGGGGCTCCAGGTCGTCCCAGCGCTCCGCCTCCTGCCCCAGGTAGACGGCCCGGGCGCGGGCGAGGACGGGCCGGTGCTCGGCGGGGAGCCGGTCGAGCACCCACTCGGCCGCCGCGTCCTTCGAGCGGATGGTCCCGGTGGTGAGGGTGGTCCAGATCCGGGCGAGGGTGAGCAGCACGTTGCGCGTGTCGGAGTCCAGGTCGGCCACCAGCTCCGGCACGCCGGCGACGATGGCGCGCCTGAGGTCGTCGTGCGGCACGGGGTCGAGGAGCTCGGCGGGCGGCGGCCCGTGGAGCGGGGCGTCGGCACGCAGGACCATCGTGAGGAGAGGCGCGAGGTCGGGGCTGGGTTCGGGGGCCGGGGTCACTCCGCGCTCGTAGTCCTCCCGCAGCCAGTCGCCGTAGAGGAAGTCGCAGGTGGGCGGGTAGCGCCAGGGCCGTACGTCGTCCTGTACGACGACGATCAGCTCGACGTGCCGCCGCCCGTCGACGCCGGACACCTTGAGCAACTCCTCGACCAGAGCCCGGCGTTGGGCATGCGTCGTGCGGTCCCGTACGACGGCCAGGACGTCGATGTCGCTGTGCGGGCGGAGGCCTCCGAGGGTGGCGGAGCCGTGCAGGTAGGTGCCGAGGACGGAGTCGCCGAGGGTGGTGCGGAGAAGCTGGACGAGGTGGTCGGTGCCGGGCTGCTCTGGCATATGCGCTCTTCCCCGTGTCATGGTCACCGTGCGTATCGTTGTACTGCGCGGCTGCCCACGTCCATGGGGTTGGCCGGGGAGGAGCGCCACGATGACCGTCGTTGACGACAGGATCGCCATGGCCGACGCCAACACCAAGCGCTTGGACGAGTGGTTCGAGCGGATGCCCGTCCCCGAAGGATTCAGGGTCGAGATCGTCGGGGGCAATGTCCACATGACGCCGCAGCGCGACACCCACTGGGAGATCATCCGACGGATCGTACGAACCGTCGAGGACAGGTTCGGGATGGACGTCAAGGTGTTCTCGGGCGTACGTATCGACTTCCCCGGCCATGAGAACGGCTTCTGCCCGGATGTGGCCAAGCTGAGCGCCTCCGCGGCGAAAGACGACGAGGGGCGCTGGCGTCACGAGGATGTCGAGTTCATCGCCGAGGTCATCTCCCAAGGCACGGCGGCCAACGACTACGGCCCGAAGAAGGACGCCTACGCCACCGCCGAAGTGCCCGTCTACCTCATCGCCGACCCCTACCAGGGCCGGTGCTACGTCTACACCCATCCCAAGGACGGCGACTACGCCATGAGGACCAGGGTCGACTTCGGCGTCGGCATCGACCTCACCGACACCGTGGTCGACCTGGTGCTCAAGACCGACGAGTTCCCCCGCGACTGACGACGCCGCATCAGAAACCCACGTCGGCGGGCCGATAAGCCGGCGGCCTGCGCACCCTGCTCACCCGCTCATACGCATAAGCCAGCCGCAACAACACCGGCTCGCTCCACGCCGTCCCCATGAACGTCACCCCGACCGGCAGGCCGAAGGCGAACCCGGCCGGCACGCTGATCGCCGGGTACCCGGCGAGGGCCGCCGGCGTGGACGCGCCACCGCCATGCGCGTCCCCGCGGATCAGGTCGATCTTGGCGGGCGGCCCGGACGTCGGCATCACCAGGGCGTCCAGGTCGTGCTCGCGCAGCACGGCATCGATGCCCTCGGCGCGCGACAGCCGGTGATTGGTGGCCAGCGCCTCCCGGTACTCCCGTTCGGTGAAGTCCAGCCGCTCGACCGCCTCCAGCCCGTCCTGCCGTACGTAGCGCAGCTCCCGGTCGGCGTGCGCCCGGTTGAACTCGATGAGTTCCTTCAGACTGCGCGGGTGGTCGCCCGGCGCCGCGGCGAGATACGCGTTCAGCGCCCGCTTGAACTCGTACACCTGGACCACCATCGAGCTGGGCAGGTCCTCCAGCTGCTCGGCCGTGGGAATGTCGGCCGGGTCCACGATCGTGGCTCCGGCCTTGCTGAGCAGGGAGATCGCGCGCTCGGCGATCTCGTCGGCGTGGTGGCTGTAGCCGAAGTAGACCGAGCGCGGTACGCCGATGCGCGCGCCGCGCAGGCCGTCGGCGTCGAGGAAACGGGTGTAGTCGCGGTGGTAGCGACCGCGGCTCGCCTCCGTCGCCGGATCACGACGGTCCACTCCCACGAGCGTGCCGAGCATGATCGCCGCGTCGCGGACCGTGCGCGCCATCGGGCCGACGCTGTCCTGGCTGGGCACGCCGGGGATCACCCCACCGCGCCCGACCAGCCCCACCGTCGGTTTCACTCCGACGACGCAGTTCGCCGAGGACGGGTCGATGATCGAGCCGTTGGTCTCGGTGCCGATGCCGGCGACGCACAGGCCGGCCGCCACGGCGACGCCCGTGCCGGAACTGGACTCGTTCGGGGAGCGGTCCAGTTTGTACGGGTTGCGGGTCTGGCCGCCGCGGGCGCTCCACCCGGCGTGGTGGGTGAGCGACATGCCGCCCGCCCATTCGCTCATGTTGGTCTTGCCGAGGATGACGGCACCGGCCTCACGCAGCCGCGCGGCGACCGTGGCGTCCGCCGCCGGTCTCAGCCCCTCCAGGGCGAGCGACCCGGCCGTGGTGTGCATCCGGTCGGCGGTCTCCACCAGGTCCTTCAGCAGGACGGGCATGCCGTGCAGCGGTCCGCGGGCGCGCCGCCGGCCATCCAGCCGGCGGGCCTCGCGCAGTGCGTCGGGGTTGACCTCGATCACCGAGTGCAGGAGCGGATCCAGGCGCTCGATGCGCTCCAGGTAGTGGCGGGTGAGGCGTTCGGCGTCGAGACGCCCGTCGGCCATCCGGCGGCGCAGCTCGGCGATGCCCGGTTGGTCCGGTTCCGAGAGGTCGGTGCGGGCTTGGGCCGTGGCCGTGCCGAGCCAGGGTGCGGCCGCCGCCGCGGTGCCGAGCGCGAGCACGGTGCGGCGGGTGGTGGATGACGCCGGAGTCCTCATGACCAGCACGGTAGGGGCGTGAGCTGCGCGGATTCGCTGAGGCTGTCACCCGAATCGGACCGGGTGCTTTCCCCCCGGGCCCCTTGAGGTCAACCCGTGCTTGCTTGGAGCGCACTTCAAGACGTTGGCTTGGGCGGCATGAAGTACACGCAACTCGGACGCACGGGACTCAAGGTCAGCCGGCTCGTCCTCGGCACCATGAACTTCGGCCCGCAGACCGACGAGGCCGACAGCCACGCCATCATGGACGCGGCACTGGACGCGGGCATCAACTTCTTCGACACCGCCAACGTCTACGGCTGGGGCGAGAACAAGGGCCGCACCGAAAGCATCATCGGCAACTGGTTCGCCAAGGGTGAGGGGCGGCGCGACAAGGTCGTCCTCGCCACGAAGGTCTACGGCAACATGGGCGCCGACGGCCCGGCCTGGCCCAACCACGACAAGCTGTCCGCCCTCAACATCCGGCGGGCCGTGGACGCCAGCCTCAAGCGGCTCCAGACCGACTACATCGACGTCTACCAGTTCCACCACATCGACCGGGACACGCCCTTCGAGGAGATCTGGCAGGCGATCGACGTCCTGGTCCAGCAGGGCAAGATCCTCTACGTCGGGTCGTCGAACTTCCCCGGTTACAAGATCGCCCAGGCCAACGAGATCGCCGCCCGGCGGGGCGGGACCATAGGGCTGGTCAGCGAGCAGTGCCTGTACAACCTCGCCGAGCGACGTGCCGAGATGGAGGTCATCCCGGCCGCTCAGGACTACGGGCTCGGCGTGATCCCCTGGTCGCCGCTGCACGGCGGTCTGCTGGGCGGTGTGCTCAGGAAGGAGGCCCAGGGCGGTCGCCGCACCTCCGGCCGCGCGGCCGACGCGCTCGCCGACCCCGCCACCCGCGCGCGGATCCAGTCCTACGAGGACCTGCTCGACAAGCACGGCATCGAGCCCGGTGAGGCCGCCCTGGCCTGGCTGCTCACCCGCCCCGGCGTGACCGGCCCGATCGTCGGCCCGCGCACGGCCGAGCAGCTCGCCTCCGCGGTCCGCGCGGCCGAGCTCGAGCTGTCCGAGGAGCTCCTGACCGGCCTGGACGAGATCTTCCCGGGCCCGGGCCCGTCACCGGAGGCCTTCGCCTGGTAAAGCCCCCGTCAAGGGCGCGGGGAACTGCGCGACAAGCCCCCACCGGCCCGCAGCCGAAAAGCAGCCGTCCGCAGTTCCCCCACCGCCCTACCTCCCAAGCACAGAAGCCAGGGCAACGACGAGAAACATCAGCACGAGCACACCGGCCATGATCCGGTTCCGGGTCTTCGGGTCCACGCCCCGAGCCTAACCGGCGCCGCCGAGGGGCCAGCGGGCGACCGCCTCGTAGCGGGGCTGCTCGCCCGCGACCCCCGAGGCCGGCAGATTGCTCCGCACCAGCACCAGCTCCCGCACGGTCCAGGTCCGGCTCACGAACGCGTCGAGTGCCTCCAGGTACGCCCGCACCTCGACCGCGTCCCGGCTGCGCGCCAGCGTAAGGTGCGGCTTGTACCGCCGGTGCTCCCCCATGGGCACCCCCGCCTTCCGCGCCGCCGCCTCCGCCCGTTCGGCCAGCAGGCGCAGGGTCGCCAGGTCCCCCTCCGCCCCGGCCCACAGGGCCCGCCCGCGCCCGAACTGACCGCCGCGCCGCACGGCGAGCGGAAACGGATCGGTACGGCGGGCCGCACGCTCCAGCCGGGCCGACAGCTCCGGCACGAGCCCGTCGTCGGCCTCCCCGTAGAAGGCAAGCGTGAAGTGCCACCCGGCCCGACCCGTCCACCGCAGCCCGTCCGCCCCCGGCAGCTCGCGCAACGCGTCCACGACGGCACCGAGTTCGCGGATCACCCCGTCAGGGGGGAGCACGGCGGCGAAGAGTCTCATGCCGCCACTTTTCCAGACGTGCTCCCCGGCCGGGGCCCGTCAGGCGGCCGGAGCCAGTTCCTCCTGCTGCTCCCGGGGGACGAACCGCACCCGTGGGTGACCGCGGTGCCAGCCGACCGACAGGCGGAGGTTGCCGACACGGGCCAGGATCAGGCCGATCACAGCCGCGGCGACGGCCGCGACGGCACCGCCGGCCGCGAGGCCGACCCGGGCGCCGTACGTGTCGGTGATCCAGCCGACGATCGGCGCGCCGACCGGGGAGCCGCCGAGGAAGACCATCATGTACAGGGCCATGACACGGCCGCGCATGGCCGGGTCCGTGGACATCTGGATGCTGGTGTTCGTCGTGACGTTGACCGTCATGCCGAACAGGCCCAGCGGGACCATGAGCAGGGCGAACATCCACAGCGTCGGTGTCGTGGCCGCCACGATCTCCAGCGCGCCGAAGACCAGGGCCGCCGCGATCAGCAGCCGCAGCCGGGCCGTGCCGCGCCGGGCGGCGAGCAGGGCGCCCGCGACCGAGCCGACCGCCATCAGCGTGTTGAACATGCTGTAGGCGCCCGCGCCCGCGTGGAACACGTCGTCCGCGAAGGCCGAGAGGTAGACGGGGAAGTTGAAGGCGAAGGTGCCGACGAACCCGACCAGGACGATCGGCCAGATCAGCTCCGGGCGGCCGGTGACATAGCGCACGCCTTCGCGCAGCTGCCCCTTGCCGCGCGGGGCCCGCTCGACGACGTGCAGTTCGCGGGCGCGCATCAGCAGCAGGCCGGTGAGCGGCGCGATGAAGGACAGGCCGTTGAAGAGGAACGCGTAGCCGGTGCCGACGCCGGTGATCAGTATGCCCGCGACGGCGGGGCCGACCAGGCGGGCGGACTGGAAGTTCGCCGAGTTCAGGCTGACCGCGTTCTGCAGCTGCTGCGGGCCGACCAGCTCGGAGACGAAGGACTGCCGGGCCGGGTTGTCGACGACCGTGGCGAGACCGACCGCGAAGGCGGCGACGTACACGTGCCACACCTGGACATGGCCGGTGAGGACGGCGACGGCGAGGGCGAGGGCGGTGAGGGCCATCGACGACTGTGTGACCAGCAGGGTGGGCCGCTTGCGCAGCCGGTCGACGAGGACACCGCCGTAGAGGCCGAAGAGCAGCATCGGCAGGAACTGGAGTGCCGTCGTTATGCCGACGGCCGCGGAGGAGCCGGTGAGGCTGAGGACCAGCCAGTCCTGGGCGATGCGCTGCATCCAGGTGCCGATGTTGGAGACGACCTGTCCCATGAAGAACAGGCGGTAGTTCCTCACCTTCAGGGAGGAGAACATCGAGGACTTGCGCGGGCGGGTGTCGGAGGTGGGCGGGGAGTCGTGGGGATCAGGTGCGGGGACGGAAGCTGCTCCGGGTCCCGTACTCAAAAGGGTTCGCCTCCTTGCGACGACTACGGCTTACAGATGCGCGAGTTTCTCCAGCACGGGGGCGGCGGCGCGCAGTTTGGCCCACTCGTCCTCGTCGAGGTTCTCGACCAGGGTGGCCAGGAACGCGTTCCGCTTGCGGCGGCTCTCCTCGAGCATCGCCTCGGCCTGCTCGGTGCGCGTCACGACCTTCTGGCGCCGGTCCTCGGGGTGCGGCTCCAGACGGACCAGCCCCTTGGACTCCAGCAGCGCCACGATGCGGGTCATCGAGGGCGGCTGGACATGCTCCTTGCGGGCGAGCTCGCCCGGTGTGGCCCTGCCGCACAGGGACAGGGTGCCGAGCACCGACATCTCGGTGGGGCTCAGCGACTCGTCGACCCGCTGGTGCTTGAGCCGACGGGAGAGCCGCATCACGGCGGAGCGGAGGGAGTTCACGGCGGCTACATCGTCGCCATGGCTGAGGTCCGGCATGTTCTTTAGCGTAACTCATTACTCTCGCTAAGGACTACCGTGACACACACGATCGACCGTGACCCTGGCCACTGAAGCGTGACATCACTCATATGGGTGATCCAGCGGCGGAACGTGACACACCGCACCGAAGGGTGCCGGGACCCTCATGACCATGGGGACCAGCGTGCTCAGCCTGCGAATAGACCACGAGCTGCTCGAACGGCTCCGGCACCATGCGGCGAAAAGGGGAATGAGCGTCCAGGACTACGTCGTCCGGACGCTCGTTCGAGATGACTTCGACGAGCGGTTCCAGACCGCCGTCGAGGAGACGGAGAAGTTCTACGGGTCCCGTGATCCCTTGGTCAAGTGATCACGGGTCCGGATCGGCTCAGGTCAGGCCCAGCGCCGGCATCAGGTAGTAGAACGCGAACACCGCCGCCACCGCGTACATCGCCGTCGGCACCTCCCGGCCCCGTCCGGCCGCCAGGCGCAGCACCACGAAGGTGATGAAGCCCATGCCGATGCCGTTGGTGATCGAGTACGTGAACGGCATCATCACCATCGTCACGAAGGCCGGGATGGCGATCGTGTGGTCCGCCCAGTCGATCTCCTTGACCGAGCCGGCCAGGATCAGGAAGCCGACCGCCAGCAGGGCCGGGGTGGCCGCCTGGGAGGGCACCATCGTGGCGACCGGGGTCAGGAAGAGGGCAGCGGCGAAGAGGCCACCCGTGACGACGTTCGCGAGGCCGGTGCGCGCACCCTCGCCGACGCCGGCCGTGGACTCGACGAAGGCGGTGGTCGCCGAGGAGGAGCTGGCACCGCCTGCGGCGACCGCGAGGCCGTCGACGAACAGCACCTTGTTGATGCCGGGCATCTGCCCCTGCGCGTCGGTCAGCTTCGCCTCGTCGGAGACGCCCATGATCGTGCCCATCGCGTCGAAGAAGCACGACAGCAGCACGGTGAAGACGAACAGCACACCGGTCAGCACGCCGACCTTCTCGAAGCCGCCGAACAGGCTGACCTGCCCGACCAGTCCGAAGTCGGGGCCGGCGACCGGGTTGCCGGGCCACTTCGGGGTGGTGAGACCCCAGCTCGGCACCTTGGCCACGGCCTCGATGACCACGGCCACGACCGTCATGGCGACGATCGAGATCAGGATCGCGCCGGAGATCTTGCGCACGATCAGGGCGAGCGTGAGCAGCACGCCCAGGATGAAGACCAGCACCGGCCAGCCGTTGAGATGACCGTCGCCGCCGAGCTGGAGCGGGACGGTGGTCTGGGCGGCGTCCGGGATACGGGAGACGAAGCCGGCGTCGACGAGCCCGATCAGCATGATGAACAGGCCGATGCCGATGGAGATGGCCTTGCGCAGCCCGTAGGGGACGGCGTTCATCACGCGCTCGCGCAGCCCCGTGGCGACCAGCAGCATGACCACGAACCCGGCGAGGACCACCATGCCCATCGCGTCCGGCCAGGACATGCGCGGGGCGAGCTGGAGGGCGACGACGGAGTTCACACCGAGGCCGGCGGCGAGCGCGATCGGCACGTTGCCGATGACGCCCATGAGGAGGGTGGTGAGCGCGGCCGTGAGGGCCGTCGCGGTGACCAGCTGTCCGTTGTCGAGCTGGTGACCGTACATGTCCTTCGCGCTGCCGAGGATGATCGGGTTCAGCACGATGATGTAGGCCATCGCGAAGAAGGTAGCGAGGCCGCCCCGGACCTCACGGGAGAGCGTGCTGCCCCGCTCGGAGATCCGGAAGAAGCGGTCGAGTGCGCCGTACGTGGGCCCGGCTCCCGGCTGTTCAGGGGCGGGGACCTTGGCGGGAGCCGAGGAGGACATGTGTTTGGTGTTTCCTACGAAGAGAAGTGGTCAGACACAAACCGTTTCAGTATGAACATATAAGGGCCGCATCGCACATCTCCGCGCGTAGACCTGATCGCCTCGTAAGCTGTCCCCATGGCGAAATGGACCCCCAGACACGAGGCGCCGGAGCCCCTGGAGGGCCCCGTGGTCGCCACCGTCACCGGCGGCACGATCCTTTGGTTCGTCCTCTTCCTGGTCCAGCTCCCCTTCTACGGCTGGTTCGACGACCACGGCCACACGTGGTGGCTGTGGACCTGCCTGGCCGGCGGCGGCCTGGGGCTGATCGGTATCTGGTACGTCCGTAAGCGCGATGCCGCGATCAAGCGGGCCGCGGCACAGGAGGACCTGCCGGCGACTCCCCCGGCCGGACAGGGCGTCTCCGACTGACCGTCGCGCGGATGCCGGTCGGCTGAAGCGCTCCACGTCATCGCCCCTGCCCGACGGCGACGAGTGTGATCTGCGCGAGCCACGACGTCACGGCCGTGGTGGGCGGGCGCCCCGCGCGGGGCAGCGCTCGACGGGGCACGGACCACCCCGGCGCCGCGACGCCGGACCCGCGGCCACCGACCGGAAGCGACGGCCGCCGCCCTGTCTGATCGGGCCGGGCCCGCCCGTCGCGCGGACGGCTGGATCGCTCGTGCCTCTGCGGCGCTTCCGGCTGCTCCGTCGACGAGAAAGGCGGCGCCCGCGTCCCTACGCTCTAAGGAGCGGGAACATCACCCGACCGGTGAGGAGCGCAGCCATGACGACGCAGAACAGTTCGGCCGAGGCCGACCGGGCTCTGAAGGCGAAGCACCGGGCGATGTGGGCGCAGGGCGACTACCCGTCCCTGGCCGCCGAGGTCATCCCCGGTCTCGGGGCGGTCCTGGTCGAGGCGTGCGGGGTGCGCTCCGGTCAGCGGGTGCTGGACGTGGGCGCCGGCACCGGCAACGCCGCGATCCCGGCGGCCCTGGCCGGCGCGGACGTGGTCGCCTCGGACCTGGCTCCGGAACTGTTCGAGGCCGGGCGGCGGGTGGCCGAGCAGCGTGGTGCTCACCTCACCTGGCAGGAGGCCGACGCCGAGGCCCTGCCCTTCGGCGACGCCGAGTTCGATGTCGTGCTGTCCTGCGTCGGGGTGATGTTCGCACCGCACCACCAGCGGGCCGCCGGCGAACTCGTCCGGGTCTGCCGTCCGGGCGGCACCATCGGCCTGCTGAGCTGGACGCCGCAGGGCTTCATCGGCCGGATGTTCGCCACCATGAAGCCGTACGCGCCACCGCCCCCGCCGGGCGCGCAGCCGCCCCCGCTGTGGGGAGACGAGGACCATGTGCGCGCGCTCCTGGGCGACCGGGTCACGGACGTGCGCGCCGAGCGGCGGACCGTCCGGGTCGACCGCTTCGAGACGCCCGAGGCGTTCCGCGACTACTTCAAGGAGCGCTACGGCCCCACGATCACCGTCTACAAGAACATCGCCGGCGATCCCGAGCGCACCGCCGCCCTGGACCGCGACCTGGCGGACCTCGCCCGCGACGGCGGCCTGGGCACTGGCGGCGGCGGGACCGCCCTGGAGTGGGAGTACCTGCTGCTCACCGCGCGCCGGGCGGGCTGACACCGCGCGTGGCACCAGGGTCCGACGGTGGTCCGAGGGCGTACAACTGCCGTACGACCAGGGCACGACGCCCGTCCTTCCCAGGTCGGATCTTCCCCGCATTCGGCAGGTGAAGCGGCAAATCCGCACGTACCGTCGAATGCATGACGCATCTCGACGCGGGTGCCCGGTCCGACTCCGCGCGGCCTGCGACGATCACCTCACGCGAGACCGGCCTGACCACGGCTCAGGTCGTCGAGCGGGTGGAGCGCGGCCAGGTCAACGACGTGCCGGTGCGCAGCAGCCGCTCCACCGTCGACATCGTCCGCGCGAACGTCTTCACCCGCTTCAACGCGATCATCGGCGTGCTCTGGCTGATCATGCTGGTCGTCGCGCCGATCCAGGACAGCCTGTTCGGCTTCGTGATCCTCGCCAACACCGGTATCGGGATCGTCCAGGAGTGGCGGGCGAAGAAGACGCTGGACTCGCTCGCGCTGATCGGCGAGGTGCGCCCCACCGTCCGCCGGGACGGGGCCTCCGGCGAGGTCAGCACCTCCGAGATCGTCCTCGACGACCTGATCGAGATAGGGCCCGGTGACAAGGTCGTCGTCGACGGTGTGTGTGTCGAGGCCGACGGGCTGGAGATCGACGAGTCGCTGCTCACCGGCGAGGCGGACCCGGTCGTCAAACGCCCCGGCGACCCGGTGATGTCGGGCAGCTTCGTGGTCGCGGGCGGCGGGGCCTTCCAGGCCACGAAGGTCGGGCGGGAGGCGTACGCCGCGCAGCTGGCGGAGGAGGCGTCCCGGTTCACCCTCGTCCACTCCGAGCTGCGCTCCGGCATCTCCACGATCCTCAAGTACGTCACGTGGATGATGGTCCCGACCGCGATCGGCCTGATCATCAGCCAGCTGGTCGTGAAGGACAACGCCTTCAAGGACTCCGTGGCGCGGACGGTCGGCGGCATCGTCCCGATGGTCCCGGAGGGGCTGGTCCTGCTCACCTCGGTCGCCTTCGCCATCGGCGTCATCCGGCTGGGCCGCAAGCAGTGCCTGGTGCAGGAGCTGCCCGCGATCGAAGGACTGGCCCGGGTCGACACCGTCTGCCTCGACAAGACCGGCACCCTCACCGAGGGCGGCATGGACGTCACCGAGCTGCGGCCCCTCCAGGGCGCCGACGAGACGTACGTACATCAGGTGCTCGGCGCCCTCGGCGCGTCGGACCCCCGGCCGAACGCATCCCTCCAGGCGATCATCGACGCCTACCCGGCCGTCGAGGACTGGCGCTGCACCCAGGCGCTGCCGTTCTCCTCCGCCCGCAAGTACAGCGGCGCCGCGTTCGCCGAGGCCGGCGGGGAGAGCAGCACCTGGCTGCTCGGGGCGCCGGACGTCCTGCTGCCCGACGACGATCCGGCCCTCGCCGAGACCGAGCGGCTGAACGAGCGGGGCCTGCGGGTGCTGCTGCTCGCCCGGGTCGACCGGGACCTCGACGACCCGGAGGTGGCCGAGGGAGCGAAGCCCGTCGCGCTGGTGGTCCTGGAGCAGCGGCTGCGGCCGGACGCGGCCGACACGCTGCGCTACTTCGCCGACCAGAACGTGGCGGCGAAGGTCATCTCCGGTGACAACGCGGTGTCGGTCGGCGCGGTCGCGTCCAAGCTGGGGCTGTCCGGCACCACCGTGGACGCGCGCCGGCTGCCCGCCGAGCAGGAGGGGATGGCGCGGGCCCTCGACGACGGCACGGTCTTCGGGCGGGTCACCCCGCAGCAGAAGCGGAACATGGTGGGCGCGTTGCAGTCCCGCGGGCACACGGTCGCGATGACGGGCGACGGGGTGAACGACGTCCTCGCCCTGAAGGACGCCGACATCGGCGTCGCGATGGGCTCCGGCTCGGAGGCGACCCGGGCGGTCGCGCAGATCGTGCTGCTGAACAACAGCTTCGCGACGCTGCCGTCGGTGGTGGCGGAGGGCCGCCGGGTCATCGGCAACATCACGCGGGTCGCGACCCTGTTCCTCGTCAAGACGGTCTACTCGGTGCTGCTGGCGATCCTGGTGGTCTGCTCGCAGGTCGAGTACCCGTTCCTGCCGCGCCACCTGACCCTGCTGTCGACCCTGACGATCGGCGTCCCCGCCTTCTTCCTCGCGCTCGCGCCCAACAAGGAGCGCGCGAAGCCGAACTTCGTGCGGCGGGTGATGCGGTACGCGATCCCGGGCGGGGTGGTGGCCGCGGTGGCGACCTTCGCGACCTACCTGATCGCCCGGCAGCACTACACGGGCGCGGGCGCGCTGGACGCGGAGACCAGCGCCGCGACGCTCACGCTGTTCCTCATCTCGATGTGGGTCCTGGCGATCATCGCCCGCCCCTACACCTGGTGGCGCATCGCGCTGGTGGCGGCGATGGCGGGGGCCTTCGTGCTGGTGCTCGTCGTGCCGTGGCTCCAGGACTTCTTCGCGCTGAAGCTGGTCGGCGTGACGATGCCGTGGCTGGCGGTCGGTATCGCGGTGGTTGCGGCGGCCACCCTGGAGCTGACGTGGAGGGTGGTGGACCGCCGCTTCCCGGCCTAGGCCTGTCCCAGGCTCCGGCCGCGGTTACCTGACGTCGACATAGTCACCTGTGGCGTTGACCGCCGGGGTCGTCGTGGTGCCCGCGAAGCTGAAGCGCCAGTAGCCGTCGTACGTCGCGGTGGCGGTGGCCTTCAGGTTGCCGTACTGGTCGGAGTACACCGTCTTGACCGTGGTGTACGTGCTGGTGCCGGCCTTGCGGAACTGGAGCTTGACCGGCTGGTTGGTGTAGCCGTGGTAGGCGTTGTCCTCCCAGTTGGCGCGGGACAGCTTGCCGGTGGACGTGATGGTCTTGCCCTTGTAGACGGGCTCGGGACCGGCGTTGACGGTCAGCTTGGAGTAGCGCTGGACCTTGACGGTGCCCAGGCCGCCCTGCTCCTTCTCGTCGCCGTTCTTGGTGACGGCGAGGGCGCCGGCGCCCCAGGTGCCGGCGTCGGAGTTGAACAGGTCGCCGTTTGCCGGGCGGATGGCGATGACGCCCTTGCAGTTGAGGACGGTCGACGAGGCGGCGGTGCAGGTGGCCGGGTCGTCGCTGATGAAGACGTTGTCCGCGGTGTCGGTCGAGGAACCGTGGTAGATCAGCGGGCCGGTGGCGAAGTTGTCCGAGCTGGTGTCGAGGTCCGCGGCGTGCGTCACGGTGTAGGTGACCGGGAAGCTGACCACGTTCGTGGTGCCGACGACGATGTTCTTGCCGCTGTTGACCTTCATGTCGGAGAAGGTGACGTCGAGGGTCGACGCGGCGGTGGTGCTGCCCGAGTCGGCGTCGGCGGAGGCGGAGCTGAAGGCCGCCTTGCCGGACGGCGCGTCGGCGGCCTGCGCGGCCGGAACGACGAGGGCGGAGAGGGCCAGGGCGCCGGCGACGGCGGCCACGGTGGCTCGGATGTGCATGTGTTCCCCAGGTGGAGAAGTGATTCCAGGAGTGAGTCTGTCGACTCACACGCGATCAGATCCACGAGCCCGGGAACAGGTTGTACGCCCCGTTCCGGTTTTGCCGCCACATCCCCAATGTTTGACCCGGCCATGAGACTTGGGACAGGAGACATACGGAACCGCCGGCCCGGGAACGGATTCCGGGACCGGCGGTGTCGTCCGTGTCGTGCGGGACGGTGTTATCGCACGTCGACGAAGTCACCCGTGGCGTTCACGGCCGGCGTGGTCGTCGTGCCCGCGAAGGAGTAGCGGAAGTAGCCGTCGGTGGAGGCGGTGACGGTGGTCTTCAGCTCGCCCGTGGAGTTGGACTTGATGGTCTTCAGCGTGGTGTAGGTGTCCGAGCCCTTCTTGCGGAACTGGAGCTTCACCGGCTGGTTGGTGTAGCCGTGGTACTTGTGGTCTTCCCAGTTGGCCCGGGACAGCTTGCCGGTGACGGTGATGGTCTTGCCCTTGGCCACCGGCTCCGGGGAGGCATTGACCGTCAGCTTCGAGGCACGCTGGACCTTGGCGGTCTTGTAGGCCTCGCGGATGACGTAGTCACCGTCGTTGCCGACCGCGGCGGCCCACACCTTCCAGGTGCCGGCCAGGATGTTGCTGTAGAGGTCCACGGCCGGGTCGGCGATGAGCGTCACCTTGCAGGTGGCGGTGGTGGCACTGGAGTTGGTGCAGTCGCCGACGAACTCCTGGTCCAGGCTCTCCGGGACGATCGCCCCGTCGGCGTTGTCCGGGTCCGTGCCGTGCCACAGGACGGGGTAGGCGTCGTAGATGCCCGCCGGGTCGGTGGCCGTCACGGAGACGGTGAAGGACTTCTTGACGGTCGTGCCGACGACGATGTTCTTGCCGCCGTTGACGGTCACGCTCGTGATCTTGGTGTCGCCCACGCCCTCGTCCGCCGGGGCGGCTGCCGCGAACGGCGTGGCCTTCGAGGTGGAGGGGACCAGCGAGGCCAGGTTCGGCATGTGGTCGTCCGCCTGCGCGGCGGGGACGGCCAGGGCGGAAAGGGCCAGGGCACCGGTGACGGCGGCCACAGTGGCTCGGATACGCATGCGTTCTCCAGGTGGAGAGGGGCCCCGGCGCTCGTCGTCGGCTCCTGGGGCCCAAGTGATCGTGGAGTCTGTTGACTCACGTGATCAGATTCGCGAGCGAGGCACATGGTTGTACGGCGAGTGAAAAATTTGTGCGGGAGTTTTCACCGAACAGCCAAACGCCACCGGGCGCTTCAGTCGAACCACCGATCCCGCGCCAGCTCCTCCGTCCGCGACGGATCCTCCAGCAGTGCCGCGACCTCGAACCGCCGCGGCCACTGTCCCGCCGCCCAGGCCAGGCCCGCGGCGACGCCCTCCAGGGTGGCGGCGTGCAGCACGTCGTCGTCCGTCAGGCGCCAGTCGATCTCCACGCCGTCGACGACGAGTTCCTCGTGCTCGATGTAGAAGGAGGGGGTACGGGGGCCGAGCAGGACCCGGACCGGGTCCGGGACTTCGTGCTCCGTGCCCTCGGAGGTGACCTGCCCCGTGACCGACTCGCTCAGGCGCCGCACCTGGAAGAGTTCGGCCAGTTCGGCGGCCCGGGACGGGCGGACCGGGAGCAGCGGGACGCCTTCCGTGAACGGCAGCAGGTCCGGTGAGTCGCACACCACGGCGTCGGCCGCGTCCACGACCTCCACCCGGCCGTCGATGACGGCACGCAGCTCGTCCGGGAGGGTCACCTGCTCCGGGTCCAGCTCGGCCAGGGCCCCGTACAGCGCGTGCAGTTGGGCGTCCGTCACCTCGCGCTCCGGGTCGGCGAGCCGGTCGAGGAGTTCGGCGGCACCGCCGGGCTCGTCCAGCAGCGCGGCGACCGACGTCCGCACACCCAGCGCCCGCAGCACCTGCTCGTCTTCAAAACCGGTCGCGTCGGCCTCCTCGTAGAGACCGCGCAGAAGCGGGTCGCCGCCGGCGGCGCGCAGGCCCGCGGGGCGGCGGCCGTCGAGGACCGGGTTCCCGCGCAGCCACCACGCCGTGTACGGCCGTACGACCTCGTGCGTGCCGTCCGGCAGCAGGACGCGCACGGGCTGGACGATCGCGTCCCGCAGGGGCGGCTGCGACAGCAGGGACAGGGCCTGGGGCCACTTGTCCTCGTCGACCAGGTCCAGATCCCGTACGGCGACGATCTCGGTGGCGACCGGCGGCACCGGGCTGTCCGGGAAACGGTCGAGGATGTCCTCCGCCCACACGTCGACCGCGTCCAGCAGGCCGGGGTCGTCGGGTTCGGCGAAGTCGCCTTCGCGTGGCTCCAGTTCGTCGGGGTCGAGGACGACGTCGGTGGCGCGGACGAGCGCGAAGTTCACCAGCACCCCGCAGGCCGCCAGCGTCTGCTCGCCCCACTTCGAGGCCAAGTCGGCGTCCGCCGCTGCCAGTTCGCCCTCGCGCATGACCTGGGCGAACGGGCCGCCGGGGAAGACGAGTTCGCAGGCCGGGGCCGGTTCGCCGTCCTCGTCGGGCAGGGCGAGCGCACCGAGCCAGGGCTCGTCACCGGGCTCCAGGCCGGCGTCCCGCACCAACGCGAGTACCGTGTCGGCCAGTTCCTCCGCGTCGAGGGCGTCCTCCTCCCACAGCGCGCCGCCCTCGTCGTCGAGCGACGCGGCGACGGCGGCCCTGACCTGCGGGGTGGTGAGCACGGCGCGCGGGGTCGCGGGCAGGGCGCCCAGCTTCTCCAGGATCGGGTGCGCGGCGTCCGGATGGGCGACCTTCAGTCCGAGCCGGGCCAGGATCTCCGGGTCGATACCGGTGGCGTCAGGGCTGGGCAGGAGAACCTGCCGGGGGCCGATCGTCGTACGGCCGTCCGCCAGCGGCACCGGCAGGCCCGACAGCCGGTCCGGGTCGACCCCGGCCAGGCTGTCGTAGAGCCGCCGCCACCAGCCGGGGTCCTTCTCCAGCCCGGCCAGCCGGTCGATCGCGTCGGTCAGCGGCACGCGGGCGACGCCCAGGGTGCGCAGCTCCGCCCGGCGTTCCAGCCCGGCGGGCAGCAGGGTGGGCAGCACCTCGGCGAGCACCCGCACCGTGTCCGCGCCCGCGCCTTCGACGACCTCGGCGTCCCGGGGCCGCAGCGACTCGGGCAGGTCCTCGTCGTCGTGCCCGCGGGGCTCGACGGCGGGCGGCAGGAAGGAGGTGCGCGGCAGCCGCTCCAGGATCGCCCGGCGCAGGGCGCCGTCCAGCTCGCCCTTGCCGAGCGGGCCGGGCACGAGGTCGATGAGACCGGCCGTCACCGGCCGCCATGAGCCGAGGAGTTCGGCGTAGGAGTCGGCCGCGCGCTCGATCAGGAAGTCGGTCAGCGGGCCGGGGGCGGCGTGCCGGCGGGTGGAGTCCAGCGGGAACGAGGCGATGAGCAGGGCGGGCACGCCGAGCGGCTCGTCGCTGGGCGTGGGGGCGTGCACGACCGGGCTGGTGCGGGGCCGGGCCGGGCTGCCGTCGGAGTCCACGGGCACGGCCCAGGTGACCGACCAGTGGGGGCGCAGCCGCTCCTCGACCGGCCGGTCGGTGAGCAGCTCGGGGGTGAGGTTGCCGTGGGCGGCGGCAGTGCGCCAGTGGGTGACGCCGTCACCGGAGTCGTCGATGACGGTGAAGGGACCGTCGGTGCGGCGGGAGATCGTCCGGGGGCTCTCGCCGTTGATCTCGACGACGACCTCTTCGAGGCCGGCGAGGGTCAGCAGGAGCGCGTCGTCGACCGCCCGCAACAGGCGCTCGGCGAGATCGGCGGCGGGGGTGTCGCGCAGCGGGAGGATGACGGCGGTGTCGTACGGGTCGGGGGCGGTGCCCTCGGCGGCGAACGGCAGCCGCAGCAGCGGTACGTGACCGTCGCGCCGCCGGATCTCGTCCCCGAGGCCGGGGCTGTGCCGGGCGGTGTCGGCGGCCAGTTCCCGGGCCTCGGCGAGGGACCAGCGGACACCGCCGTGCCGGCCGACGACGGCGGGCTCGTCGGTGACGGCGAGGACGGCGGCGAACCCGACGCCGAACCGCCCGACGGCCTGCTCGTGGGTCTCCCGCTTCGCCGACGCGCGCAGGGTGGACAGCGACTCGACCCCGGCCGCGTCCAGCGGTGCTCCGGTGTTGGCGGCGACGAGCACACCGTCACGGAGGGTGAGCCGCAGCCGCCCCGGCACCCCTGCCCGGGCGGCGGCGTCGGCGGCGTTCTGCGCGAGCTCGACGACGAGCCGGTCCCGGTAGCCGCCGAGGACGAGGTCCTCCTCGGCGTTGGCGTCCTCGCGGAACCGGGCGGGGCTGGTGGCCCAGGCATCGATGACGCCACGCCGCAGGCGTGCCGTACCGAACGGGTCGGCACCCTCGGCGGCGGGCCGCACGAACTTGCTGCTCACGTTCCTTCTCCTCATCGACGAGAGGACGAAGGTACCGCCTGGGGAGCGGGGGTGTGCGCGCCGCCCGGCCCCCGGTCAGCTCTCGGACGCGTACGTCACGAAATCCGCCCATGCGGCGGGAGCGACGGCGAGCCGGGGGCCTTCGGTGTGCTGGGAGTCGCGGACGTGGACGGTGGCGGAGGTGGTGGCGACCTCGGCGCAGGAGTTGCCGTCGTTGCCGCCGCTGTAGCTGCTCCTGAACCACGCCTGTTCGTTCACGGAATACCGGCTCCAGCCGCTGCTCCTGGTCGTCTGCCAGGACCGCGCCACCGCCGAATGGGCCGCGCGCCCGGTCCGCTTCGGCCCTCGCCAGTGGCCCCGGCTCACCTGCGCCCGCTGGTCGCGGGACCGCACAACATGCCGGTGCTCACCGACCCGGCCGAGGTCCGCAAAGACCTCGCGCTCGCCACGCTGTCCGCCATCACCCACGTCCGGCATCGGGACATCGGGGCCATACGCGGGACACACCGCACCTCATCGCCGACCCGATCGTCGAACTCATCGCACAAGGCCTGGGCAGGCACCCGGCCGCGGAACTGTGGAGGAACCTGGTGGCCGTGGGCCTCTCCTTTCCGCGAGTCGTACATCTCGGAAAAAATCCGCGACGAAGGCCGGGCCGAGGGGGAGGCCCGGCGGGCCGCCGAAGACGTCCTGGAGGTCCTGGATGTCCGTGGCATCGACGTCCCCGAAGCGGTCCGCGAGCGCATCGTCAGCTGCGATGACCCCGAGACTCTGCGCCGCTGGCACCGACGCGCCGTGATCGCCCCCTCTGCCGAGCAGATCTTCTCGGACGAGCAGGACAAGTAGTCGATCGGCGGCCGGGCACGGACACGGCTACGAGTGGCCCAGCTCCTCCGTGTCCTCGTCCGCCGCCACCGGCACCGAACCCGAGTCCGAGGCCGGGCGCAGCGGGAACGGGTCCACCCGGGTCTCGTCGATGACCGGCGGGGCCGGCTGCGGCGGCTTGGGCATGACCGCGGCCTCGGAGTGGCCGCCGCAGCCGTAGGCCAGGGAGACGACGCGGCCGTCGGCCGGGGAGAACTCGTTGGCGCAGACGCCGAAGGCCTGGCCCAGGGAACCGCCGATGCGGAGCAGGAAGCCGCAGCTCACACAGGCGGCGGGGGCCGCCTGTGCCATGGGGGTCTTGGGACCGAAGGCTTCCTCCCAGCGGTCGGCGGCGATGTGCAGGCCGTAGCGGGACAGCACCCGGGCACGGCGCACGCCGAGTTCCTCGGCCACCGCCGCGATCGAGCCGCGGGCGGGGACGGCCAGGGGCCCAGCCGTGACCTCCGCGTCCTCGGCCTCCGCCAGGGCGGCCATGTCCTCGGAGACCACGGAGTTCGGCGGCGGCTCGTCCTCGCCGGTCCAGCCGGGCTCCAGGCGCAGATCCTCGGCGTCCGTGGGCAGCAGGTCGCCCGGGCCCATGTCGCCGGGACGCAGCCGCTCGCTCCACGGCACCCACTCGGGCGCGAGCACCGCGTCCGGACCGGGCAGCAGCACCGCCTCGTCCACCGTGACGATCTTCGCCCGGGACGCCCGGGCCACCGTCACGGCCCAGCGCCAGCCCCGGTACCCGAGCTCCTTGCATTCGAAGAAGTGCGTGACAACGCGATCCCCTTCGGAGACCAGCTCCACGTGCTCGCCGACGATGCCGGGTGCCGCGGCCTCCTCGGCTGCGGCGCGTGCGAGGTCGACGGCCTCGGCGCACAGACGGTCAGGGGTGCGGCTTCGCGTTGTCGCTGCGCTCACAGGTATCGCTTCTCTCCATACGCCGTCTCACGAGTGCGCCACTCCCAGCGCCGGGGGCGGACGGAGCGGACCAGGGGACCGCGTCGACATCCTTCATCCATTTTGCGGGATGGCTGAGATACGAACGCTACCCTTCCGCCCCACTTCGCGTACACCGACGGTCCTGACCGACGGCTCCGGCCATCGTGCCGACCGGGCGCCGGCAACCCGGACAGTCACCCCACAGGCCCTATACAAGCGGTAATGGCACTACCCACAGCCATCTCGGGGCACTATGACGACGTGGCAGCCGCGAGGACGCCCCAGGCCGACACCGGGACCGGTGGGGCGAAAGGGGGCAAGGGAAGCAGCCGACTGAGCGGACCGGGCCGTTTGCGCGGCTCCCTCCGCGCGGTCGGCCGTGCCCTGCACCTGCCCTTCACCGGCACCGCACGCGGCATCCGCAAGGCCACCCACGCCCACGGCGCCGGCGAGTCCGGCCTCGGCAAGCTGATCGAGCTGCACGGCGTGAACGGCGCCGGGGACGTGATGATCACCGTCGCCCTCGCGTCGACGGTGTTCTTCTCCGTGCCGACAGACGAGGCCCGCGGCCGGGTCGCGCTGTACCTCGCCATCACCATGGCGCCCTTCACCCTCCTCGCGCCGGTGATCGGCCCGCTCCTCGACCGCATCCCGCACGGCCGCCGGGCCGCGATGGCCGGGGCGATGCTGGCCCGGGCGCTGCTCGCGCTGATCCTGTCCGGCGCGGTCGTCAGCGGCAGCATCCAGCTCTACCCGGCGGCGCTCGGCGTCCTCGTCGCGTCGAAGGCGTACGGGGTGGTCAGAAGCGCCGTCGTGCCCCGGCTGCTGCCGCCCGGCTTCTCCCTGGTGAAGGCCAACTCGCGCGTCACCCTCGGCGGGCTCCTCGCG
Source organism: Streptomyces azureus (assembly GCF_001270025.1). Classification (NCBI taxonomy): domain Bacteria; kingdom Bacillati; phylum Actinomycetota; class Actinomycetes; order Kitasatosporales; family Streptomycetaceae; genus Streptomyces; species Streptomyces azureus. The sequence goes on from NZ_DF968249.1 coordinate 54,872, forward strand.
ACCGGCATCGCCGCGCCGATCGGCGCCGGACTCCAGCAGATCGGGCCGCGCTGGCCCCTCTACGGCGCCTTTGTGATCTTCGTTGCAGGGACGTTCCTGTCGTTCACGCTGCCGCCGAAGGTCGACTCCGCCAAGGGCGAGGACACCGCCCTGCTGGCCGCTGACGAGGAGCATCTGCACGGGCCGCACCGCCGTCCCGTCAAGCGCCCCGGACTGCGCACGGTCGGCCCGGCCGTCACCCACGCCCTGGCCGCCAACGCCTCCATCCGCTGCCTCACCGGCTTCCTGATCTTCTTCCTCGCCTTCCTGCTGCGCGAGCACCCGATCTCCGGCCAGAGCGCCGCCGTGTCCTTGGGGATAGTGGGCGTGTCGGCGGGCGTCGGCAACGCGTTCGGTACGGCCGTGGGGGCGTGGCTCCGGTCCCGGGCGCCGGAGATCATCATCGTGACGGTCGTGGCATGCGTGCTGGGCGCGGCGATCACGGCCGCGCTGTTCTTCGGCGCGGTCCTGGTGGCCGGCCTGGCCGCGATCGCCGGCTTCGCGCAGGCCCTGGCCAAGCTGTCGCTCGACGCGCTGATCCAGCGGGACGTGCCCGAACTGGTCCGTACGTCGGCCTTCGCCCGCTCCGAGACGCTGCTCCAGATGTCCTGGGTGCTGGGCGGGGCGGTCGGCATCGCGATGCCGCTCAACGGCACGCTCGGGCTGGCGGTGGGCGCCGCGATCGTCGGCACGGGCTGGCTGACGACCGTCCGGGGGCTGATCGGCTCGGCCCGTCGCGGCGGTGCGACACGGCCGCGCGTGGCTTAGGGGGTGTCCGTAAGGCCCCGTCGTCCGCCCGGAGGGCAGGCCCCGCAGCGTCCGGTGCGTGCTCTGGGGGTACCCCCCGGGGGGAGTGCCGGGAACGCCCGCGTACTGGTGGTAAGCGGGTGTTCGCCCGGTGCGGCGAGAGGGCTTGCCGGGCGTCGCGGGACAGGCTGGACTTTGCGGACACCCCTAGCCGTACGGGCACGCCGTACCCCGCGTGGGCGGTCCGACCGGCAGGCCCGATAGCCTTCGCCCATGACCACGTTGCAATCCGCTGTGCGACGCCGCCGCGCCGTCGCCGCCGCCGGCGTCGTATCCGCCGGACTGCTCGTCCTCTCCGCCTGTGACAAGCCGACGCCGATGGCCACCGTCACCGTGGGCCACGACTCGGTGAACTCCGAGGCCACCTGTGGCGGCGAGGGCGACGCCCTGAAGTCGTCCGACCTCACGCAGTGCCTGAAGGACAAGGGCGTCAAGACCATCTCCGTCGACCCGGACGAGACCGTGCGCTTCGGTGTCGACCCGGAGATCGCGGACAAGGGCTGGACGATCCTGATGAACGGTCAGCCGCTGACCGACGCCAGCAAGAAGACGTACCGCACCATCCCGGGCAGCGTGTTCTTCAACGCCCAGTACGGGGCGCAGGGCAACTCGACGCTGGTGTCCATCAAGGAGGGCGAGAAGGACACGTCGGGGCTGTGGAACTTCAAGCTGGAGAAGGACGCGTAATCGCTGCCGCTGGGCTGGGCAGGGTGCTTGTCGCCACCGCGGTTCCTGTGGAGAGGGACGCGGTGGCTACGGCCTTGGGGGCGCTGTCCCCGGAGTCCGATGACGAAGCCCTCGGCGTTGCAGGCCGTGCCCACCCTCCCCCGAGCTCTCGGCTTCGCTCGAGCAGGGGGAACCCCCATCGCCCCGGCGGAACGACTGCCCACGGCGGTAGCGGTTCGGGTGCCCATGGCAGTAGCGGCGCGGCTGCCCTCAGCCGTGCGCTCGACGCGCAGGTGATCGCCGCCGGTGTGGGGCCCGCCCTCGCCGCTGCTTCCACCGCCTCCGCCCTCACCGCCGCCGCCCTCCAGGGCAACCCCTACGACCTCGTCGTCTCCGCCGGGATCGGTGGGGGGTTTCAGCCCGAGGCGGGCGTGGGGTCGCTCGTTGTCGCCAATGAGATCGTCGCGGCCGATCTGGGGGCCGAGACCGATGACGGGTTCATGTCGGTCACGGAGCTCGGGTTCGGGACCGTGCGTCACCACCCGCCCGCTGACCTCGTACGGCTGGTGGGCGACGCCGTCGGGGCCCGTACCGGGGCCGTGCTCACCGTGTCCACCGTGACCGGGACCGCCGGGCGGGCCCGCGCGCTCCGCGAGCGTCATCCCACCGCCCTCGCCGAGGCCATGGAGGGCTTCGGCGTGGCCGAGGCCGCTGCCGCGCACGGAGTGCCCGTGCTGGAGATCCGGGCGATCTCCAATCCCGTAGGGCCGCGCGACCGCGCCGCCTGGCGCATCCCCGAGGCCCTGGCCGCCCTCACCGAGGGTTTCGGGAAGCTCCTGCCCGTACTGGAGAGTTGGAACCGGCATGACCAGTGAGCAGCTGAAGATCGCCTACTCCCCCTGCCCGAACGACACCTTCGTCTTCGACGCCCTGGCCCACGGCCGCGTCCCCGGCGCCCCCGCCTTCGACGTGACCTTCGCCGACATCGACATCACCAACGGCATGGCCGAGCGCGGCGAGTTCGACGTGCTGAAGGTGTCGTACGCCGTGCTGCCGTACGTCCTCGACGAGTACGCCCTGCTGCCGTGCGGGGGTGCGCTGGGGCGGGGGTGCGGGCCGCTGGTGCTGACGCGGGAGGCGGACGTCGATCTCACCGGTCGTACGGTCGCCGTGCCCAGTGAGAAGTCCACCGCGTATCTGCTGTTCCGGCTGTGGGCCGCGGACACGCTGAGCGACGGGGTCGGCGAGATCGTCGTCATGCCGTTCCACGAGATCATGCCGGCCGTGCGGGACGGGAAGGTCGACGCGGGGCTCGTCATCCACGAGGCGCGCTTCACGTACCGCGACTACGGCCTGCACAAGCTCGCCGACATGGGCGAGCACTGGGAGAACACCACCGGGCTGCCGATCCCGCTGGGCGCGATCATCGCCAAGCGGTCGCTGGGCGAGCAGAAGCTGCGGCTGCTCGCCGACTCCGTCCGGACGTCCGTACGCGCCGCCTGGGACGACCCCGAGGCGTCCCGCCCGTACGTCATGGAGCACGCCCAGGAGATGGACCCGGCCGTCGCCGACCAGCACATCGGGCTGTACGTCAACGAGTTCACCGCCGACCTCGGCGAGGACGGCTACGCCGCCGTACGCGGACTGCTGACACGCGCGGCGGCCGAGGGGCTGGTGCCGCCCCTCGGCCCGAACGCGCTGCGTTTCCCGTGAGCGGTCTACACGTCCAACTGGTCGGCGACCGCGCGCAGCAGGCCCGCGATCTTCTTGCCGGCGGTCTTCTCGGGGTAGCGGCCCCGCTCCAGCATCGGCGTGATGTTCTCCAGGAGAGTCGTCAGATCCTGGACGATGGAGGCCAGCTCGTCCGGCTTCTTGCGGGTCGCGGCGGCGACCGAGGGGGTCGGATCCAGAATCGTCAGGGACAGCGCCTGGTCGCCGCGCTGTCCGGCGACGACCCCGAACTCCACTCGCTGTCCCGGCTTGAGCGTCTCGACTCCGGCGGGGAGGACCGAGGAATGGACGAAGACGTCACCGCCGTCGTCGCGGGAGAGAAAGCCGAAGCCCTTCTCGCTGTTGAACCACTTGACCTTGCCGGTAGGCACGTCTGTCCTCGTCCTCGTACTCGTCGGAAAACTGCTTCTGAAACAGCTCTGGATAGCACTCGGGCGGGTCGTACGACCCGCCGGTACCAAGGCTAATGCTCTTCAGGCCGGTGACAAGACGTCACCCGGTTGTTCCTTCGCGCTGGGAACTACCCTGGTCGGGTGCGTGACAAAACCCAAACGAATTCCGCCGCTCCCGGTGACCGTCTGGTCCGTGCCGGTGGCATCGTCTTCTTCATCGGCGCCGTGGCCACACTGGTCACGGTCGCCCCGCTGTTTCTGGGGACGACACCCTTTCCGACCTACATGTTCGGCCTGAGTATGCTCATGGCAGTCGGTTTCCTGATGGCCGGCGCGGGAGTGCTGCGTTCCGTGGCGGCGGGCCGGCGTCAGGCGCGTTCGGGACGGTAGTCCGAGAACCACCCGGGGAATTCCGTCAGGTCGGTGAGGACGACGTCCGCGCCCGCCGCGCGCAGTTCCTCCGGGGGGCAGGGGCCGGTGGCCACCGCGACCGACAGCGCGCCGGCCGTCCGGGCGCCGCGAACGTCCCCGACGTGGTCGCCGACGTAGACGCCCGCGTCGTGCTCGCGCAGCGCCTCCGCCTTCTGTTCGGCCCACAGGTCGCCGATGACCGCGTCGGGCTCGATGCCGAGGTGCGCGAGGTGCAGTTTGGCGTTGGGCTCGTACTTAGCGGTGACGACTATCGCGCGTCCGCCGGCCTCCCGTACGGCCGCGATGGCCTCCCGGGCGCCGGGCAGCGCCGGGGTCGCGGCGATCGCGATGGTCGGGTAGATCTCCCGGTAGACGTCTGCCACGGTCTCGACCTCGTCGGCCGGGAACCAGTTGATCAGCTCCTCGGCCAGCGGCGGCCCGAGCCGCGTGACCGCCAGATCGGCGTCGATGTACGTCCCCGTCCGCTCGGACAGCGCCTGGTAGCAGGCGCGGATGCCGGGGCGGGAGTCGATGAGGGTCATGTCGAGGTCGAAGCCGACGGTGATTGCCATATGGGCCATTGTGCCCAGGGGGTGTGAACGGCAGACGTCACCCTGTGATCGGCCGGCGAGAACTGATCGGCTAGCGAGAACGCTGCGAGCGCCACACCAGGAACAGCGCCGACGCCACCGCCGCGCCCCTGACCACCCACGGCCAGGTCTCCGCCACCGCGTCGTTCATGTGGCCCTCGGCGATCGGGGTGCCCCAGCGGTCGTTCATCCTGCCCCACAGCCAGAGAATGCCGGCCGCGACGGAGACGCTGGGGAGGATCACGACCGCCCACTTCGTCTCCGCCGGGCTCAGGCGGCGGGAGGCGTAGGCGATGAGCCAGCCGAGGATCAGCACGAACCAGTTGCCGAGTACTGCGCCCGCGACGAGGAGACCGGCGGCGAGGAGCAGGAGGGGGTTGCTCCAGCCGCCCGCCGGCAGGCGCGGGAGACGCCGGCGGGCCGCCTTGCCGGCTGTCTCCTCCGGCGCCGCGGCCTCGACGACCGGCGCCGTCCCCTCATCGGCCGCCGCCTTCGCCGGCTCCGGCTTCCGCGGCCCCGGCGGCTTCAGCAGGTCCGGCAGCTCCACGCCGCCCACGAAGCCCGGCACGTCGTCGCCCGCCCCGAAGGGGCTGCTGTCCACCCGCCACCAGTCCGGCTGGACCGCGCTGTCCCCGAGCTCGTGCCCGGCGGCCAGGTGCGGCGGGACCGCGCCCTCGGCGGCGGCGGGACGCGGCTCCTCGGCGGGCCGGGCCGGGCGGGGACGCGGGACGACGCGTCGCAGGACCCCCTTCGGCCGCTCGCCCGGCTCCTCCTGCTCGCGGGCCTCGGGCTGTACGGGCACGGCGGCGGGGGCGTTCTCCGTCGTACCGCCGCCGCCCCTGCCGTCCGAGGCCGACGCCACGACCTCGTCGGGGCTGCCGAGGCGGGACAGGATGCGGCGGACGGCGGCGGGCGAGTCGACGGTGGCTTTCGCGCGGCGCCGGTCGATCTCGTTGCGCAGGTCCGCGACCAGACGCATGCGGGCGGCCGACGACAACTGCTGCCGGTGGGCCACGTCTCCGACGCGGCTCAGATACTCGTAAACGACCTGGTCGCTCTCAATCCCCACGAAGTCCCCTCCGGGGCGTGTGCGTTGGCTGACGCCGTCGGTCGAAGGTACCGCGAGTACGAGCGGGTGACCCACATGCCCGTCCGGAGCCGGCCCCGCCCACCCGCGCACAGTCGGCTCGGCCGCCGAAGGTGACCCGCTACCGTGGACCGGATGAGCACCGAGGACAGGCCTCCGGCCCCCCGTTCCCTCGCGGAAGCGCTCCGCGGGCGGGACGACGTCTCGCTGGGCGCGCTCCTGCGCAGCCGTCCGGATCTCATCACGCCCATGCCCACCGATCTCACGCAGCTCGCGACCCGCGCCGGCACCCGGGCCTCTGTCGTGCGGGCCCTGGAGCGGCTGGACCGGTTCGCGCTCCAGACGGCGGAGGCTCTGGCCGTGGCGGCGGATCCGGCGACGTACGACGAACTGCTCGGGCTCATGGCCGGGGACGACGCCGACCCGGCCGTCGTCGCGGCCCTGCCGCACGCCCTGGGCGTCCTGCGCGAGCAGGCCCTGGCCTGGGGCGGCGACGACCGGCTGCGGCTGGTCCGCACGGCCCGTGAGCTGCTGGCGCCCTCGCCGCAGCACCCCTCCCCGACGGGGCTCGGCCCGACGGTCCAGGAGGCCACCGCCGGGATGTCCCCGGGGCGCATCCAGGAGATCGTCACGGCCGCCGGGCTGCCCTCGACCCACGACTCGGTCTCCGCGGTGACCTCCCTGACCGAGTTGTTCACGGACCGGCGCCGGATGGCCGCGCTGCTCGCCGAGGCCCCGGCCGACTCCCTCGACGTGCTGGAGCGGCTGGTGTGGGGGCCGCCGTACGGACACGTCACGGCCGATCCCGCGCCCCGGCTGCGCTGGCTGCTGGACCGGGGGCTGCTGCTGCCGACGGCACCCGGGACGGTCGTGCTGCCGCGCGAGGTCGCCCTGCACCTGCGGCGGGGGCTCGCGCACCGGACGCCCGAGCCGGTGCCGCCGGCGGTCGAGGCCGCCGCCGTTCATCGTCCACAGGTTGTGGACAGCACCGCGGCCGGGCAGGCGTACACCGCCCTCGCGACCGTCGAGGAGCTGCTGAAGGACTGGGACGAGGGCGGGCCGGCGGTGCTGCGGGCCGGCGGGCTGAGCGTGCGGGACCTGAAGCGCACCGCCGCCGCCCTGGACGTGCCCGAGCCGGTCGCCGCGTTCTGGGTGGAGCTGGCGTACGCGGCGGGCCTGATCGCCCCGGACGGGGAGGCCGACGAGCGGTACGCGGCGACCCCGGCGTACGACGAGTGGCTGGAGCTGCCCGCCGCCGAGCGCTGGTCGCGGCTGGTCACGGCGTGGCTCCCGGCGACCCGCACGGCCGGGCTGGTGGGCGGGCGGGACGCGAAGGACCGTACGTTGTCGGCGCTCGGGCCGGGTCTGGACCGTTCGGCGGCGCCGGAGGTACGGCACCGGGTACTGGCGCTGCTGGCCGGGCTGCCGGAGGGCGCCGCCCCGGACGCCGAGTCGGTGCCGGCCCGGCTGCGCTGGGAGCGCCCCCTGCGCGGCGCACGGCACGAGGACGACCTGCGCAGCCGGCTCGCCCAGTGGACCCTGTCCGAGGCCGAGCTGCTGGGCGTCACGGGCAGGGGTGCGCTGTCGGCCCACGGCAGGGCCCTGCTGGGTGCGCCCGCGGCGCCCGCGAAGAGCCCGGAAGGCTCCGCTGGACCGGAGGGCTCCGGTCCAGCGGAGCCTTCCGGTCCGGGGGACAAGCTCCCGGTCCACCACCGGCCCGCTCCCCTCACCCACCTCACCCCCCTCTCCCCCGCCGAACAGGCCGTCGCCTCCGCCGCCGCGGCCCGGCTGCTCACGCCGCTGCTGCCCGAGCCGCTGGACCACGTGCTGCTCCAGGCCGACCTGACGGCGGTGGCACCCGGCCCCTTGCGGCGCCCGCTCGCCGACATGCTGGGCGTGCTGGCGGACGTGGAGTCCAAGGGCGGGGCCACCGTCTACCGGTTCACGCCCGGCTCGGTGCGGCGCGCCCTCGACGCCGGGCAGAGCGCCTCGGACCTGCACGCCTTCCTGGCCGCGCACTCGCGTACGCCGGTGCCGCAGCCGCTCACGTACCTGATCGACGACGTGGCCCGCAGGCACGGGCACCTGCGCGTCGGCGCGGCCTCGGCGTACGTCCGCTGTGACGACGACGCGGTGCTCAACGAGATCCTCGCCGACAAGCGGGCCGCCGGGCTGGGGCTGCGCCGGCTCGCCCCGACCGTGCTGGCCGCGCTGACCGACCCGGCGGGTCTGCTGGAGGGCCTGCGGGCGATGGGGTTCGCGCCGGCCGCCGAGTCCGCCGAGGGTGATGTCCTGATCACCCGCGCGCACGCGCACCGCACCCCGCCCCGTACGGCACCCGAGCCCGTCCCGGAAGGCCCGCCGGTCCCCGACGACACCCTCCTCGCGGCGGCGCTGCGCGCCATCCGGGCCGGCGACCTCGCCTCCACCACCCCGCGCAAGCCCGGCACGGTCCCGGCGGCCAACGGCGAACTGCCCCGCACCGGTCCCGCCGAGACCCTCGCCACCATGCAGGCCGCCGTCCTGACCGGCGAGACGCTGTGGATCGGCTACGTCAACGCCGAGGGCGCCGCCAGCCAGCGCGTCATCGCCCCGATCCGCGTCGAGGGCGGCTTCGTCACGGCGTACGACCACACGGCGGACGAGGTCCGTACGTACCCGCTGCACCGGATCACCGGGGTCGCGGAGCTCGCCGACGACGCGGGCTGACGGCCCGTTCCGTCTGGGCGTCGTCTCACCCGTTCGGGTGCACGCCGGCGTTCATGCACGCCACGCCGGGGATTTCCCACCCTTGGGCGACTTCGCCGGGCGCGCCGCATTCCGCCGTTCGGGCGGGGCAGCCACGGGGTGTCTCTGTGAGCCTTGTGGAAAGGAAGTCCCAGCATGCGTGCTGTCCGTCGAGTCGCCGCCGTCCTGGCCACCGCCGTCCTGATGACGTTCGGTGGGCTCGCCACGCCCGCCGCGGCGATCAGCATCGACGTCGCCGGCCTTGTCGTCGAGACGCCGCAGGTCTGATCCGCCCGTCGCGCACCATCGGGCCGGTCCCGGCGCCCCGGGGCCGGCCCGCAGCGCGGCATCCCTCATCACTCGGTACGCGAAAGGCCCCGTCGTCACCATGCGTGAAAAGCTCCCCGCCGTCGCCCTCGCCGCCATCGCCCTCGTGGGCGTGGTCGCGCCCTCCGCCACAGCGGCCCCGCCCGCGCTGCCGCTGCCCCTGCCGGCCGCCGGCGTCGAGCCCCTGGTCTCCGAGGGGATCGGCATCGAAGGGCCGCTGATCAACAACGTCAATCTGCCCACGCTGAAGTAGCCCGGCGCGTCCGGTAGCTGTCGCCCTCCAGCCGCACGATGTCGGCGTGATGGGCGAGGCGGTCCACCAACGCCGGGGCGGAGGCACCGAAGACCTCGTCCCAGCGGCCGAGCGGGCGGTCGCTGGTCACGATCAGCGAGGCACGCTCGTAGCGGTGCGCGACCAGGCGGAAGAACAGGCCGGCGGTCGCCGCGTCGAAGGGCGTGTAGCCGACCTCGTCGACGATGAGCAGGGGGTACTCGTCGAGGGCGGCCAGCTCCGCGTCGAGCCGGCCCGCGGCCCGGGCGTCGCAGAGCCGGGCGGCCCACTCGGCGGCGGTCGCGAACAGCACCCGGTGCCCGGCCTGGCAGACGCGCACGCCCAGGCCGATGGCGAGGTGGGTCTTGCCGGTGCCGGTCGGGCCGACGAGGACCACGTTGCGCCGGGCGGCGACGAACTCCGCCTTGCCGAGCCGGGCCACGGCCTCCCGGTCGAAGCCCCGGGGGTGCTGCTGGTCGAAGTCCTCCAGCAGCTTGCGGGCCGGGAAGCGGGCCGCGCGGATCCGGGCCTCGGCGTCCGCGTCCGGGGCCTGCTGCCGGGGGACGGCCGGCGTGGTCGCCGGAGCCTGCTGTTCCGGCTTTCCGTGCCGCTGGTCCCCGTGGTCCTGCTCCGCCGGGGGAGGCGTCACCCGCTCGGGCCCTGCCTGCGGGCGCTCGGCATGTCCGCGATCCCCGTGCGCGGCCATCGGACCCGACATGTAGGCGAGGATCGCCGCCGAGACGATGAACGCCATGTGGATCACCGTCCCCCACAGCAGGGCGTGGCGGGAGGTGTGGTGGACGTCCACGAACATCTGGAGCAGATGGACGGAGGAGATGCCCACGATCGCCGTGGCGAGCTTGACCTTGAGCACGTTGGAGTTGACGTGCGAGAGCCATTCGGGCTGGTCACGGTGGCCCTGGAGACCGATGCGCGAGACGAAGGTCTCGTAGCCGCCGACGATCACCATGATCAGCAGGTTGGCGATCATGACGACGTCGACCAGCTTGAGCACCGCGAGCATCACGTACGTCTCGCTCGCGTGCCCGCTCACGCACATCAGGATTAAGGTCCAGAGCTCCTTGAAGAACTTGTAGACGTAGACGCCCTGGGCGGCGACCAGCCCGAAGTAGAGCGGGGCCTGGAGCCAGCGGGTGGCGAACAGGGCGTATCCGAGCGTGGTGGTCGTTGGGTTCCGCACGGTTCGCCATTCTTCGGGGCCGGGGCGGAAAACGTGAATTCACACCACACGTTGGGATGAAAAGGCATTCAGTAGGACCGGAGCCGGTCCGGTCCCGCGCAGATCACACCCTCGGGACGGCGACGATCAGGCACACTGGACGTTTGGCCGAGTCGTTCGAAGCCGTCCGAGCCGTCCGGCCGCGGGAAAGGGTGCCACGCGTGAATGGTCCGCTGATCGTCCAGTCCGACAAGACCCTGCTCCTGGAAGTCGACCACGAGCAGGCCGACGACTGCCGTCGGGCCATCGCCCCGTTCGCGGAGCTGGAGCGGGCGCCGGAGCACATCCACACCTACCGGGTGACGCCGCTGGGCCTGTGGAACGCGCGCGCTGCGGGCCACGACGCCGAGCAGGTCGTGGACGCGCTGGTGCAGTACAGCCGCTATCCGGTGCCGCACGCCCTGCTGGTCGACATCGCCGAGACGATGGACCGCTACGGGCGGCTCACGCTGTCCAAGCACCCGGCGCACGGGCTGGTCCTGACCACCACCGACCGTCCGGTGCTGGAGGAGATCCTGCGGTCGAAGCGGGTCGCGCCCCTGGTCGGTGCCCGCATCGACCCGGACACGGTCGCCGTGCACCCCTCCGAGCGCGGGCAGATCAAGCAGACGCTGCTGAAGCTGGGCTGGCCGGCCGAGGACCTCGCCGGGTACGTCGACGGCGAGGCGCACGCGATCGAGCTGGCCGAGGACGGCTGGGCGCTCAGGCCGTACCAGAAGCAGGCGGTGGAGAACTTCTGGCACGGTGGGTCGGGCGTGGTCGTGCTGCCCTGTGGTGCGGGCAAGACGCTGGTCGGCGCCGGGTCGATGGCCCAGGCGAAGTCCACGACCCTGATCCTCGTCACGAACACGGTCTCCGCCCGGCAGTGGAAGCACGAGCTGGTGCGGCGGACGTCGCTCACCGAGGACGAGATCGGCGAGTACAGCGGGACGAGGAAGGAGATCCGTCCCGTCACCATCGCCACGTACCAGGTGCTGACGACCAAGCGGAAGGGCGTCTACCCGCACCTGGAGCTGTTCGACTCCCGGGACTGGGGCCTGATCGTCTACGACGAGGTGCATCTGCTGCCGGCCCCGGTGTTCAAGTTCACGGCGGACCTCCAGGCGCGGCGGCGGCTGGGCCTCACGGCCACGCTGGTGCGTGAGGACGGGCGCGAGTCGGACGTCTTCTCCCTGATCGGGCCCAAGCGGTTCGACGCGCCGTGGAAGGAGATCGAGGCGCAGGGCTACATCGCGCCCGCCGACTGTGTGGAGGTCCGGGTCAATCTGACGGACGCGGAGCGGCTCGCGTACGCCACGGCCGAGGCGGAGGAGAAGTACCGCTTCTGTGCGACGACCGACACCAAGCGGAAGGTCACGGAGGCGATCGTCCGCCGCTTCGCCGGGCAGCAGATCCTCGTCATCGGCCAGTACATCGACCAGCTCGACGAACTGGGTGAGCACCTCGGGGCGCCCGTGATCAAGGGCGAGACGTCGAACGCGCAGCGGGAGAAGTTGTTCGACGCGTTCAGGGAGGGCGAGATCAGCGTGCTCGTCGTGTCGAAGGTCGCGAACTTCTCGATCGACCTGCCCGAGGCGACGGTCGCGATCCAGGTGTCCGGCACGTTCGGGTCGCGCCAGGAGGAGGCACAGCGGCTGGGCCGGGTGCTCCGGCCGAAGTCCGACGGCCACCAGGCGCACTTCTACTCGGTGGTCGCGAGGGACACCATCGACCAGGACTTCGCCGCGCACCGCCAGCGCTTCCTGGCGGAGCAGGGGTACGCGTACCGGATCATGGACGCGGACGAGCTGCTCGCGGAGAACTGAGGCCGGCCGGCTGCCCGTGTGCGGCGGGGTTGCTCACTGGCGCTGCTCGTGTGCGGCGGGGCCGCTCACTTGCGGCGGACCACGCCCACTTCCTCGCCGTACTGGCCGAGGATGATCACGTCGAAGGCGGCGCCCGCGAACACCCGGACGGCGCGCACGGCCTCGCCGAGGAGATGACGGTGGTGGCTGCCTGCCACGGTGGCGGCGCCGGGCGGGCGGCCAGGCGCCGAGGCGGGGGAGAAGGTTGCTGCGCTCATGTCTCCATGGTGCGTTTCCGGTCGTAAAGTCCGCGTCGGCCCGAGGGCCGAACCCGCGTACTCCTTTCGTACGCCTGCGGACCGACCCCTGCCCCTGAGGGAGGAGGCCCTCGTCCCCTAGGGGACGAGAAACAGGGGACGGTAAAACCGTTGGCGGTCGTCTCCTCCGCTCCTCTAGGATCTCCGCTCTTGCCCGCCTCCCCCACGGAGCGCCGCCGACCGGACGGAAACCGGCCGGCATCTCATCGCCATCCCTTCAGCAGGTCCTCCGGAGGCACCCCCTTGTCCACGCCCGTCGACGACCCGCTCTCCCGTGAGCGCTCCCACCTCGCCGCGTCCCGTTCCGCCCTGCGTGCCATGCGCGAGGACGTCGAGGCCCTCGACATCAGCGACGTCACCGCGAACTGGGTCAACGCGGAGGTGCTGGCCCACCAGATCGAGGAGCGCATCAAGGCCCTGGCCGACCTCAGCGACACCCCGCTGTTCTTCGGCCGGCTCGACTATCTGCGCGCACCCGGCGCCGCGGAGGCGGAAGGGGCGGAAGGGGAGCGCTTCTACATCGGGCGGCGGCATGTGCACGACGCCGACGGCGACCCGATGGTGATCGACTGGCGCGCGCCGGTCTCGCAGCCGTTCTACCGGGCCTCCAAGCAGGACCCGATGGACATCGCGCTGCGCCGCCGCTTCGGCTACACGTGCGGCGACCTCACGGCATACGAGGACGAGCACCTGTCGGACCCGGCCGAGGCGGCCCGGACCAGCAAACTCCTCCAGCAGGAGATCGAGCGCCCGCGCGTCGGGCCGATGCGGGACATCGTCGCGACGATCCAGCCCGAACAGGACGAGATCGTCCGGTCGGGACTCTCCGGCACGGTGTGCGTGCAGGGCGGCCCGGGCACCGGGAAGACCGCCGTCGGCCTGCACCGGGTCGCCTACCTCCTCTACGCCCACCGCGAGCGCCTCGCCCGCACCGGCACGCTCGTCATCGGACCGAACCGTTCCTTCCTGCACTACATCGAGCAAGTGCTGCCCGCCCTCGGCGAGTTGACGGTCCAGCAGGCCACGGTCGAGGACCTGGTGGCGCACGTGGAGATCAAGGGGACGGACGAGGCGACGACCGCGGTCGTCAAGGGCGACGCCCGCATGGCGCAGGTGCTGCGCAGGGCCCTCTACTCGCACGTCGCGATGCCCACCGAGCCGGTCGTGGTCGTGCGCGGGTCCCGACGCTGGCGCGTGGCGGCGTACGAACTGGAGGACCTCGTCCGCGAGTTGCTCGACCGCGACATCCGCTACGGCGCCGCCCGCGAGGCCCTGCCGCAGCGCATCGCGCACGCCGTGCTGGTGCAGATGGAGCGGTCGGGGGAGGCGCCGGACGACCGGGTGCAGGACGCGGTGGCCCGCAACAGCGCGGTCAAGGCGGCGGTGAAGACGGCCTGGCCGGCCGTCGACCCGGCGAAGCTGGTGCTGCGCCTGCTGTCGGACGCGGACTTCCTCGCCGAACACGCGGCGGGGATCCTCGACGAGGAGGAGCAGAAGGCGGTGCTGTGGGCGAAACCGGCGCGCAGCGTCAAGTCCGCCAAGTGGTCGGCCGCCGACGCCGTCCTCATCGACGAGGCCACCGACCTGATCCAGCGCACGCACTCCCTCGGCCATGTCGTCCTCGACGAGGCGCAGGACCTCTCCCCCATGCAGTACCGGGCGGTCGGCCGCCGCTGCACGACCGGCAGTGCGACCGTCCTCGGCGACCTGGCGCAGGGCACCACACCATGGGCGACCCGCGGCTGGCAGGAGGCACTGACCCACCTGGGCAAGCCGGACGCGGTGATCGAGGAGCTGACGGCCGGTTTCCGCGTGCCGACGGACGTCATCACCTATGCCTCCCGGCTGCTCCCGCACATCGCCCCGGGGCTCACCCCGGTGGTGTCGATCCGTGAGAACCCGGGCCACTTCGAGGTCCGGGCGGTCGCGGGGACGACGGACGTGGTCGACGCCTGCCGCGAATCCCTGCACCACGAGGGTTCGACGGGCCTGATCGCGGCGGACGCCCGGGTCCCGGAGCTGGCGACGGCCCTGACGGAGGCCGGGATCCCGTACCTCGGCCCCGGCGAGGAGACCACCCAGGAGACCCGCCTCACCCTGGTCCCGGCGTCGCTCGCGAAGGGCCTGGAGTACGACTACGTCGTCCTGGACGAGCCCCAGGCGGTGGTCGACGGCGAGCCGGACGAACGGACGGGTTTGCGACGCCTGTACGTGGCGCTGACGCGAGCGGTGTCGGGCCTGACGGTGACGCATGCGGCCCCGCTGCCGCCGCAGTTGATCGCTTAGCTGCGGGAATTCGCGCCGACGTAGCTGCGGGCATGCGCGCCGACCTAGCTGCGGGCAATCGCGCCGACCTAGCTGCGGGCATTCGTGCCGCTAGGGGCGGCACGGGTGGGCGCAGCGGCACCCCGTAGCGCCGAGCCGCGCACCCACCCGGCCCCGGCCACGACGCCCTGCACCCTTCAAGAACCGTCCACCGCAGCCCGCCACTCAGCCACCGCCCCCACCGACACCGGCTCCCCCCAGCC